>NZ_JBFAJO010000058.1:0-63205 GCF_040655255.1 Kitasatospora sp. NPDC050463 | reverse complement strand
GGAAGCCAGCCGACGTACACGCGCCCGTCCGGGCTGGTGCAGTGCACGTTCGCCTCCGGGGTGTCGACGGTCGGCTAGCCGAGCCCGACGAGAGGCCGGCCCACCGTCCCGCCTACCGGGCCGCCGCCACCACGCGGCCTGCTCCGCCCACTCGGCCCCGTCCGCCTACTCGGCCTTCTCCGTCGCGGCCGCCAGACCCGCCGACCACTTCTCCTCGACCCTGCCGAGCTTCCAGTAGGCGATCGCCGCCGCCCAGGTGAGCACGAAGAGGCCGACGATGGCGTAGCCGACGAAGTTGAGGTCCAGCTCGCCGATCCAGGCGACCGGCCCGCTGGTGATCTCCAGCTTCTCGCCGAGCAGCCCGATCAGCTCGATCGAGCCGATGACGAGCGCGACCAGCACGGAGAGACCGGTGACGGTCAGGTTGTAGTAGATCTTGCGGACGGGCTTCGAGAACGCCCACTCGTAGGCGAAGTTCATGAACGAACCGTCGATGGTGTCCAGCAGGCTCATCCCCGCCGCGAACAGCACCGGCAGGACCAGCAGCGCGTACCAGGGCAGTTGGAACGCGGCCGCGCCGCCCGCCAGGACCAGCAGGGAGACCTCGGTCGCGGTGTCGAAGCCGAGGCCGAACAGCAGACCCACCGGGTACATGTGCCAGGGCTTGGTGACGGCCCTGGTCACCCGGCCCAGGATGCGGTTCATGAAGCCGCGCTTGTCGAGCTGCTCCTCCAGCTCGGCCTCGTCGAACTCGCCCTCGCGCATCTTGCGGAATACCTTGAGGATGCCGTTGAAGGCGCCCAGGTTGATCAGGCCGATGAGCAGCAGGAACGTTCCGGAGACGGTGACGCCGATCAGACCGGTCGTGTCGTGCAGGGTGGAGTCGTCGGACTCCACCTGCCCGGCCAGGGACTGGATGCCGAAGGCGAGCAGCGCGCAGAGGCCGAAGACGATCGAGGAGTGGCCCAGCGAGAACCAGAAGCCGACCGAGAGCGGCCGCTTGCCCTGGCCCATCAGCTTGCGGGTGGTGTTGTCGATGGCTGCGATGTGGTCCGCGTCGAAGGCGTGCCGCATGCCCAGGGTGTAGGCGGTGAGGCCCATGCCGGCGCCGAACACCTGGCCGCCGACGTCGTAGTGCTCGGGCGCGATGACCGCGAGGAGGGTGAACCAGCCGATCACGTGCAGCGCGAGGATGAAGCCGCCCATACCGGCCAGGCGCACCCATTCCTCACGGGTGAGCCGGTCGCGCCATCTGACGGCGGTGGCACCTGCGGCGGGGCTGGACACCGTGTCGTCCTTTCGGAGGAGCGTGCGGAGCTGGGCCATCCTTCCCTCGGTGAGCAAGTACTTGCAAGTCATGCGCAGATGCGGACGGGGGGCGGTCGAGTACGCGGCGGCGCGCGAGGGGCGCGTTCCGGAAGCACCCCCTTCCTCCCGGAGATCGTCATGTACCGTACAAATCTTTGTAACCTCCGAAGGCTTTCACCGCCCCGCCACCACGCGGATACTCAGGTTCTACGCGCGAATACTCGGGCGCCGAAACCTCAACTCCCCACGGAGGAACGGCATATGATCCGCATGAGAATGGCTGCCGCACTGGCCGCACCGGCCCTCCTCGCGGTCGGCCTCACCGGCCTGGCCCCCACCGCCACGGCCGCTCCCGGCACCACCCCCGCCCCCACCGCGGCGGCCACCACCACCCCCCACCGCGTGCTGTTCGACAACAGCAAGGCCGAGACCGCGGGCAACGCCGACTGGATCATCTCCACCAGCCAGCCCGACCCGCTGGCCCAGAACGCCAGCCCCAGCACCGAGAAGAGCTGGACGGGCGCACTCTCCGCCTGGGGCGTCGCCCTGCAGAAGACCGGCCAGTACAGCCTCAAGACCCTCCCGGCCGGCTCCACCATCAGCTACGGCACCGGGGCCGCGCTCGACCTCGCCAACTTCGACACCTTCGTGGTGCCCGAGCCGAACATCCGCTTCAGCTCCGCCGAGAAGGCCGCGCTGATCCGCTTCGTGCAGAACGGCGGCGGGCTCTTCCTCATCTCCGACCACAACCAGAGCGACCGCAACAACGACGGCTGGGACTCCCCCGCCGTCATCAACGACCTGCTGACCAACAACGGGGTGAACAACAACGACCCCTTCGGCTTCAGCGTCGACGTCAAGAACATCTCCACCGACAACCCGCGCGCCGTCAACGACGCCGCCGACCCCGTCCTGCACGGGCCCTTCGGCACCGTCACCGGCTCGATCCTGCGCGCCGGCACCACCTTCACCCTGAAGCCCGCCGACAACCCCTCCGTCAAGGGCCTGCTCTACCGGACCGGCTACAGCGGCACGACCGGCGCCTTCTTCGTCACCAGCGGCTACGGCAGCGGCCGGGTCGCGATCTGGGGCGACAGCTCCCCGGCGGACGACGGCACCGGGCAGTCCGGCAACACCCTCTACGACGGCTGGAACGACCCGGCGGGCACCAACGCCGCACTCGCCCTCAACGCCACCGCCTGGCTCAGCAAGGCGTGACCCCCCGGGCACCCTCCCGCCCCGGCCCCCGCGCTCGTCACCGGGGCGTCGGCCCTCATCAGGACACCGGCCCTCATCAGGACACCGGCCCTCACCAGGGCATCTGCCCTCATCAGGACACCGACGGCATCCTCCCCTAGGGTCGGACTGCTGACGCCTGCGGCGCGGGCGGGCCCCCGGGCCCGCCCCGCACCGTGGCCCGCCGAGCGGGACCCGCCACCGGGGCCCCGCCGATCCGGGACTCGATGGGAGCGGCCATGCCCTCGCACCCTTTCCGCACCGTCCGCGAGGACGCACGCGTCCCGCTGCCCGACGGCACCGAGCTCCACGCCCGCCTCTGGCGTCCGGTGACCGACGACCCCGTCCCCGTGGTGCTGGAGTACTCCACCGGGCGCCTCACCGACCGGACGGCCGCCGACGACGCCCGCCGCCACCCCTGGTACGCCGGCCACGGCTACGTCTCCGTCCGGGTCGACGCCCGCGGCCACGGCAACTCCGGCGGCCGGCCCGGCGACGAGGACGGCGAGCAGGAACTCGCCGACGGCGCCGAGCTCCTGCACCGGCTCGCCGCCGAGCCCTGGTGCGACGGCCGGATCGGACTGCTGGGCACCGGCGCGGCCGGGGCCACCGCCCTGCGGCTGGCCGCCCACGCCCCGGACGCCGTGCACGCCGTGGTCACCGCCTGCCCCGACGGCGGCCACCGGCTCGGCGGCGCCGCCCTCGCCGCCGACCTGCACACCCGCGCCACCGCCCGACTCGCCGACGCGGCCCTCCCCCCGGACCCGCAGTACGTCGGCGACGACTGGCGGGCGATGTGGCGCGAGCGGCTCGACGCCCTGGAGCCGGCCTTCCCCACCCGGCTCGCCCCCGAATGGGGCGCCCTGCCGGACACCGCCGCCGTCCCCACCCTCGCCATCGCCGGCTGGGGCGACCCGTCCTGCACGGCCCTCCTGCGCCTACTCGCCGCCGGGGGCGGCGGCGTCCCGGTCCGCGCCGTACTCGGCCCCTGGCCGCACGGCCTCCCGGACGACGTCCTGCCGGAGACCCTGCGCTGGTGGGACCACTGGCTCAAGGGCCTCGACAGCGGCGCCCTCCGGACCCCGGCCCTGCGTAGCTGGATCGGCACCCGCTGGACCGCCGACGACCCCTGGCCCTCGCCCGACGTCCGCCCCGTCCGCTACGGCCTCGACGGCCCGCTGCGCACCGCCGGCACCGCCTCCGACGACCGCCACGTCCACGTCCGCTCCCCCCAGCACACCGGCCTCAACGCCGGCGCGTACGTCCCGCTCGGCCGCCCCGCCGACCGGCCGCCGGACCAGCGGGAGGAGGACGGGCGCTCGGTCTGCTTCGACTCGCAGCCGCTGCCCGAACCGCTCGAACTCCTCGGCGCCCCCTCGCTGCGGCTGCGCCTGCGCCCCTCGGCCGACGCCGGCCCGGTCGTCGCCCGCCTCTGCGACGTCGCCCCCGACGGCACCTCCACCCTGGTCGCCCGGGGCGCCCTGCTCACCACCCCGCCGACGCCGGACGTCACCGTCGAACTGGCCGCCGCCGGCCACACCGTCCCACCCGGACACCGCCTCAGGCTCGCCCTCTCCTCCGGCTACTGGCCGTGGCTCTGGCCCGCCCCCGCGCCCGCCGGCTTCGGGCTCGACCCCTCCCACAGCACCCTCACCCTCCCCGTCCGCCACCTCGCCGCCGACGCCGGCGCGGCCCCCGTCGTCTTCGCGTCCCCCACCCTGCCGCTCCCGCCGCCGGTCCACGTCACCGAGCCGCTGACCGCCCGCCCCGAGCGCCTCACCGTCCACGACGTCGCCCGCCACGAGTGGCGCACCGAACTCTCCCCCGCCACCGACGGCACCCGCACCCACCCCGACGGTCTGGTCCACGCCGAGCACACCGTCACCGTCTACCGGATCCTCACCGGCGCCCCCACCAGCGCCCAGGCCCGCAGCGACCGCACCGTCCGCCTGGAACGCCCCGCCATCGGCTGGGACATCACCCTCCAGACCCGCACCGAACTGCGCTGCACCCGCACCCACTTCCTCGCCCGCACCCACCTGACCGCCCTCGAAGCCGGCGACGTCGTCTTCACCCGCGACTGGCAGCAGCAGATCCCCCGGGACGGCTCGTAGTCCGGCCCCACGGAAACGGACATCCGGGCTACTGCGGATGTCATGACTGCGGCCTACGAAGGCACCAAAGTAATCCTTATGACCTTTCGCGCGCATCCCAGAAGTGTTTATATATGCCCATGAAGACACTGGGCCTGATCGGTGGCATGAGCTGGGAGTCCACCGCCGAGTACTACCGGGCGCTCAACCGGCTCACCCGTGAGCGGCTCGGCGGGCTGCACTCCGCCCGGCTGGTGCTCTACTCCGTCGACTTCGCCGACATCGAACGCCTTCAGACGCAGGGCCGCTGGGCGGAGGCCGGCGAAGTCCTCGCCGACGCGGCGCGTTCGCTGGAGGCGGCCGGCGCCGAGCTGCTGCTGATCTGCACCAACACCATGCACCGGGTGGCCGACCAGGTCGAGGCGGCCGCCTCCGTCCCGCTGCTCCACCTCGCCGACGCGACCGCCGACGCCGTCCGGGCCGCCGGGCTGCGCCGGGTCGGCCTGCTGGGGACGGCGTTCACCATGGAGCAGGACTTCTACCGGGGCCGGCTGGAGGCGCACGGCCTCACCGTCCTCGTCCCCGACACGGACGGGCGCGCCCTCGTCCACCGGGTGATCTACGAGGAGCTCTGCCTGGGCGTCGTCCGCGCGGAGTCGCGCGCCGGGTACCGGCGGGTGATCGAGGAACTGGTCGCCGCCGGCGCCGAGGGCGTGATCCTCGGCTGCACCGAGATCGAGCTGCTGGTCGGCGACGAGGACAGCCCGGTGCCGCTCTTCCCGACCGCCCGGCTGCACGCCGAGGCCGCCGTCGAGGCGGCGCTCGCGGACGGCGGACGCTAGCCGGGGCCCGCGCCGCCGTCCCCGGTGCGGCGGCGCGGGCCCGGGGGGGTCAGGACCGCCAGGCGGGATCGACGACGATCGCCTTGAGCTGGTCGAGACTCAACGCGGGCGTGCCGGGCCGGGCGGTGTAGCCGTTCTCGCCGTTCTGCTCGTAGAGCCTCACCTGCCGGCCGTCCGGGTAGTACACCTCGGCCGTCCAGTGCAGGACCGGATCGACGGCGGACTTGCCGTTCCCGAACCGGTTGACCACGACGAGCGTCCCGTCGGCCAGCTGCTCCCGCACCTCCAGCGGCGTCGGCGGGCTCGACAGCACGGCGCTGCGGTCCTCCAGCCCCCGCGCGCCGGGCGGCCCCACGTGCACCGACAGCAGGCTGGTGCGGTCCTCGAAGGTCACCAGCGCGTTGGCACCCTCCCCACCCTCCACCGCGGTCTGCGTGACGCCGGGCGGGAACAGCAGGGCGAGCCGGGCGAGCAGCTCGGCCGCCGACGGTGTCCGGTCGGCGGCCGGCGGGGCCGAAGGGCTGGGCGGCTTGGGCGGGTTGGCCCGCGCGGGCAGGGCGTCGAAGACCCGCTGCCAGGCCGGCGCGGTCACCAGCGTGCGCAGCTGCTCGGCGTCCAGCGGCGGGTTCTCCCGATTGGACGCGGACGGCTGGCCGTTGTGCTCGATGATCATGATGCGGCGGCCGTCCGGCGCCGCCCAGGTCGCCCGCCACTCCCGCTGGGCCGGGTTGTCCCGGCCCCGGAGCTTGTCGATCACCAGCACGGACCCGTCGGGAGCCTTGGTCCTCTCGCAGGAGTCCTGCGGCGTGCCGAACGGGTCGATGCAGACGGCGCCCGCGTCCGGGGTCAGCTCGGTGCGGTCGACGGTGTAGGAGATCATGCTCGCCCCACTGCCGTCGTCGAAGAGGAGCGTGCCCCTGGTCTGGTAGATGCCGCCGGTGCCCCCGAGCACGCCGGGTGTCTCCGAGTGCATCACCCGGACCACCGTGCCCGGCGGCAGCAGACCGCTCGCCAGTTCCACCACCTCCTCGGCGGTCATCGGCACCGCCGGCGCCGCGGGCACGGCCACGTCCGGCCCTCCGGCGCCCACCACGAAGCCCCCGGTGGCCAGGATCAGCACCGCCAACCCGCCGGCCACCAGCGCCCGCCGCCGGTTCCGCCACCGCCGGCCGCGCCGCTCGGCCCCCGCGGTCAGCGCGTGCAGCGCCGGTGCCGGCGCCAGGGCGGCCGCACCGCGCAGCGCACGGGCGAAGTCGTCCCCGAAGGCGTCCGTGCGGCCGTCCTCGAACTCGTCGTCAACTGGCATGGCGAACCTTCGCCTTCTCGGTGGTGGGGCCCGACTCACCCGGCCCCGGTCGGACGGCGGCGAAGTCGTCGCCGATTCTGTCGCGCAGCCGGGCCAGCGCCCGACTGCTCCGGGAGCGCACGGCCGTGCTGCTCAGGCGCAGTACGGCCGCCGTCTCCTCGATACTGCGGTCCTCCCAGAACCGCAGGACCAGCACGGCCCGGTCCGGGGCCGACAGCTCCCCCAGTGCCCGCAGCAACGTCAGCCGCAGCGCCGGGTCCGGGTCGTCGACGGCGATCTCGGGGACGGCGTCCACCACCCGCTCGGAGCTGCTGCGGCGGCGCCGGTGCGAGAGGAAGGTGTTGACCAGCACGGTCTGGGCGTAGCCGCTGGGGTTGTCGAGCCGGGCTATCCGGCGCCATTTCACGAAGATCCGGCCGAGCGCCTCCTGGACGAGGTCCTCGGCCAGGTGCGCGTCACCGCCGGTCAGCAGGAAGGCGGTGCGCAGCAGCTGTCGCCCCCGGGACGCGACGAAGTCCGGGAAATCCGGCGGTGCCCCCTCGGCCGGGGCGTCCGCACTCGGTATGTGGTCCATGCCCTTCTAACGCCGTTGACCCCCCGTCATGTGGCAGCTCGCGGACGACGGTCTTCGAGGGCCGCCCCGCGCCGGCCGTGGGCGGTACGGCCGCTCCTCGGTGGAGCGGGCGGCGCGGGCACAGCGCTTTCCGGCAGGCGGCGCCGAAAGCCGCACGTGCACGATCACGGTGCCCGGGACCGGCCGATTCGGTGGCGAACCAGCCGAGTCCGCCCCTCGTCGGCCCCGCCGGAATACCCGCGGGCCGACGGGATGAATCGGCCGAAAGGCGGCCGGAACAGATCGATCGCCCAGGTCGTACCAGTCGGCCGCGGTGGCCGGAATTATTCCTTTCCGGCCGCCGACAGGCCGTGGTACGAATGATCAACACATCCACGTACGCAGAGGTCGATCCGCCGCCGGGCCCGGGAATCGGGGCCGATGGCCGTCCTCTCTCCACCGCCTGTGCCGGGGGGCCAGGCCGGTACGCCGCGTTCCGGCCACGCTTTTCCGCGTCACGCGGGTGTTCCACAAACGGGGGGATGAATCACCATGGGGGAATTCTCCGGATCGAGCCCGGCCGAAGTGACGGCGGTCCCACTGCCGTTACCGCTTCTGCCGTCCACCGGCACCGACCGACCCGAGCCGTTCGAGACGAACGCGCGGCGGAACCGACCCTCTGCCGCGTGTCCGCACGTCCTCGATCGCCGAAGGTAGGAACCATCATGTCTCTTTCGCGTCCGCGCGCCGCATGGCTGACCGCCCTGTTCGCCGCCACCGCCACCGGCGGGCTGCTGGCCGCGCCCGGTCAGGCCGGCGCCGTGGTCGGCGACGCAGCGCCGAACGGCTCCTACGCGTTCACCGCCAAGATCGACATCGGCAACGGCAAGCGCGCCTGCACCGGAGCCCTGATCGACCAGTTCTGGGTGATCACCGCTGCCAGTTGCTTCGCCGACAACCCCGAACAGCCGTCCACCGTCCCCGCCGGGAAGCCGGTGCTGCCGACCACCGTCACCGTCGGCCGCACCGACCTGACCACGACCGCGGGCCAGGTCCGCGACGTGGTCGAGCTCGTCCCCCGCCCCGACCGCGACCTCGTCCTCGCCCGCCTGGTCAACCCGGTCACCGACGTCACCCCGCTGGCCGTCTCCAGCACCGCGCCCGCCCTCGGCGAGGAGCTCCAGGTGCCCGGCTACGGCCGCACCGCCACGGAGTGGCTGCCCGACCAGCTGCACAGCGCCGCCTTCACCGTCGCCGCCGTCAAGCCGACCGGCCTCGACATCGCCCCCAAGGCCGGCACCGCCGCCGCCCTCTGCAAGGGCGACACCGGCAGCCCGGCGGTCCGTACCGTCGACGGCAAGGCGGAGCTGGCGGGCATCACCAGCCGCTCCTGGCAGAACGGCTGCTTCGGCAGCACCGAGACCGCGCACAGCGGCGCCGCCGACGTCCGCGTCGACGACCTAGGCAGCTGGATCCAGCAGGTCCGCGCGACCGACTGGAAGACCCCGCTGGTCAACGCCAACAGCGGCAAGTGCCTGGAGATCGACAACTCGCAGCTGGTCAACGGCGCCCGCGCCCAGCAGTGGACCTGCTACGACATGCCCACCTCGCGCTGGACCTTCCACTGGGTCGGCGACGGCTGGGAGGTCGTCAACTCCAACAGCGGCAAGGCCCTGGAGATCGCGGACTCCCTGAAGACCGACGGCGCCCCCGCCCAGCAGTGGACCTACGTCGGTATCGCCACCCAGAAGTGGGACCTGGTCAAGGGCGCGGCCGGCTACGCCCTGAAGAACCGCAACAGCGGCAAGGCGCTGGAGATCGACAACTCCCTGAAGACCGACGGCGCCCCCGCCCAGCAGTGGACCTACTACGGGATCCCGACCCAGGAGTGGGCCTTCTCCTACTGATGCCGTCCGGCGCCGCGTGACGCCTCCGGCCCCGAGGCCGCCCGGTTCCCGACCGGACGGCCTCGGCTACGGCCAACCCGTCGGCTTCACGGTCATGGTGGCCCTCGCCTCGACGATCGAGACGCAGGCCCGCTTCACCTCGGTGGTGACCCAGCCGGACGGCAGCGGCCCCTGCGCCCTGAGGGCGGCGGCCTGCCGCTGGAGCTCGCGGAGCGCTCCGCCCTGGGCGCTGGACAGGCCCATCTCCTGGTAGTCGCCGAGGTCGGTGCCACCGTCGAGGTACGTCTCCAGCCAGGGCGTGATGCTCAGAACGCAGTCCGCCACGGGGCTCACCGGGGGCGGGCCGGCCGAGGACGAGCCGGCCGCGGACGGCGACGCCGTCGTGCCGGCCGCTCCGCCGCACCCCGACACCGCCGCCACCACCACGACCAGACCGGCCACGATCCGCTTCCCCATGCCCGCAGTGTGGGCCCGGTCAGCCGGTCGCACCAGAGGCCGGACCGCCGAACCCACCGCCGTCAGACTCCCCCGATGAGCAACGCCCCCTGGACGCCGCCGCAGCGCGCCATGCACGCCGACCGGCCGAGGTGGGGGCATCAGGTGGACACGGCGAGTTCGACTTCACCACCCGCCGACGCAGAGCAGCCGGCCGCCCGGAGGATTCTCCGGGCGGCCGGCGCTCGACTACCGCTTCGTCAGCTGGTCTGCACCGACGTGTCGTCGATCACGAAGCTCGTCTGCAGCGAGGCGTCCTCGGTGCCCGCGAACTTCACGGTGACCGACTGACCCGCGTAGGACGAGAGGTCGAAGGTGCGCAGCTGGTAGCCGGCCGCCGCGTCCACGTTGGAGTAGGTCTTCAGCGCGGTGCCGTTCACGGTCAGGGCCAGCTTGTCGTACACCGTGGAGCCGGTCTCGGCGGTGTCCACGTGCAGGTAGAAGCTCAGCGTCGCCTTGCAGCCGGCCGGGATGGTCACCGTCTGCGAGAGGCTGTCCGAGTGGGCGGAGCCGTAGCCGTTCAGCCAGGACTTCCACGAACCGCTGTGCGCGGCCTGCGAGGCGCTGTTGTCGACGACCCCGCTGGTGGCGGTCCACGGCGCGGCGCTGCCGGTCTCGAAGCCGGCGTTGCCGAGCAGCTGCGCCGGGGTGCAGGTGCTGGTGCCGTCGGTGACGGTCCAGGTGAAGCTCGCGGTACCGGTCTTGGCGGCCGAGTCCTTCGCGGTCACGGTGACGTTGTAGGTGCCGGCGGTGGTCGCGGTTCCGGTGATCTTGCCGGTGGAGCCGATCGACAGCCCGGCGGGCAGGCCGGTGGCCGAGAAGGTCAGCGGAGCGGTACCGCCGGTGGCCGAGATCTGCAGGTTCGCCGAGCCGTTCAGCGCGGTGGTCTGGTTGCCCGGGTTGGTCACCGAGACGCTGGTGCTACCGGCCGGCTTGGTGAGCAGGCAGCCGCTGACGTTGAGGTCGATGGCCCGGCCGGTGCCGAGGCAGGTGGTGAACCAGTACGTCTCCTCGCCGTAGCTCTGGCCCTTGGTGGCCGTGGTGGTACCGTCGGCCGCCACCTCACAGGGGTTGTTGAGGGTGCACATCGCACCGTCGTCGTTGCCGGTGTTGTTGATGCCGACGATCTTCTTCGTGGCGGCGTCGACGATCGGCGAACCGGAGGTGCCGTGCGTGGTGTTGCAGCCGGCGCTGTAACGGAGCGAGTCGTGCCAGGTCCACCCGTCCTCGCGCAGGGTGTCGACGAACCCGTTGATCGAGCAGTTCCACACCTGCTTCCAGTACGACGAGGGTATGTACATCGCCGAGCCGTCGACCGGGTGCGTGTCACTGATCGTCAGTGCCGTCGCGCTGTACTTCGACGTGATGGACGCGAAGGTGTCGGTCAGCTGGTACAGGGCGACGTCGGTGCCCGTCATGGTCGCGTAGAGCACCTTGTCCGCCTGGACGGTGCCGAGCGAGGATCCGGCGGCGTTGAGCAGCGTGCCGCTGCGGCTGGCGCTCTGGTTCTGGACGACCACCCCGGGGGCCGGCATCGTCGGCAGGCAGTGGCCGTTGGTGAGCATCAGGGCCCGGTCGGTGTCGACCGACGAGGGGTAACGCACCAGCGAGGCGGAGCAGTTGCTCAGGGCGATGGTGGACGTCAGGTCGCCGGCCTGGACCGCCTGGGCGGGGGTGGCGGCGAAGGTCAGCCCACCTGCGACGACGGCGCTTGCGCCGGCGATGGCGGCAAGTCTCTTGAACATGCTTCTCCTTGTGGGGGATCGCGGGGCGTACGACCGGTCGCGGACGCCCGCGCCGCACGAAAGTGCCATGGCCACTTCAACAAGGTCAACCATGCCGACAGAACTCGCGTCACCGATTCCGCGCCGACTCCCCTTCCCCACCGCCGCGTTCGCCGCGACCGCGACCCATCACCCGAGGTCGCGGCCTCGCACCGGGTACCGCCACCCGCCCCCCCGGCCGGCGGGAGACCTGCGCCACACACTCCCGCCCGGATCCGCGAAAAGCGCCGGGACGGCGCACGGGCGAAGGACGGCAATGGCGAAGGACGGCACGCGCGAAGGGCGGGCGGCGATCGTCGCCCGCCCGCCCGCCCCCGCTGCTCCCCTTACTCCCCCTTGAGCTGCTGCACCAGGCCGAGCCGGTCGATGACGGCGTGCCGCTCACTGATGCGGTCGCCGACGAACCGGAACAGGGCGAACGCCTCCGTGCTGACCCGCTTCCCGGTGGCCGGAATGCCCATCAGCGGGCCGGAGTGAGTGGCGGTCATCCGCCAGCGCACGACGACGTCCTCGCCCTCGCCGAGCAGGTCGAGGATCTCGAACGACGGGTCGGCGTGGGTGGCGTGCACCGCGGCGATGGCGTCCTTGAAGCCCTGCGGACCGCGCACGTTCTGGTGCTGACCCTCCGTGGTGACGAAGTCGGCGGTGAACAACTCGTCGGCGACGTCCAGGTCACCGGCCTCAAGTGCCTTGTAGAGCCGGCGGATCGCATTCTTGCGGTACTCGACGCTGGTCATCCGGGTTCCCTCCCGAGGTGGATTACTGAGTGATCCGTCAGTAAGTTAACCTCTTCCTGAGCGATTACTCAAGAAGTTATGGAGAACGGAGCCGACGTGACCCAGGCACGACGCGGTCGACCCTCGACCGGAGTACGGGAGGCGGTGCTCAAGGCCACCGAGGAGGTCCTCGGGGACGCGGGCCTGGCCCTGTCCACCAAGGAGATCGCGCGCCGGGCGGGCGTCGCGGAGTCGAGCATCTTCTACCACTTCGGCGACCGGCTCGGCCTGCTCCAGGCCGTCATCGCGCTGCACCTGCCGGCGTTCGCGGACGCCACCGCAGTCCTCGGCGAAGGCGGCCTCGCCGGGCACGACCCGACGACCGCCCCTGACGCACCCGCCCGCGCCGAGCACGGGCCCACGGCCGACCCCGCCGGGCACGACCCCACGGCGGACCTCACCGCCCTGCTGCGCGGCCTCGAACGGTTCTACCGCGGGATCATGCCGATCCTCGGCGCCCTCCAGTCCGACGCCCAGCTCAGAGCGCTGCTCGTCGAGCGCGGCGGCGAGATCGGCCCCCACCTCGCCCTCGGGGCGGTGGCCGACGCCCTGCGCGCCCGTCAGGCCGCCGGCCGCCTCCCCGCCGCACTCGACCCGAGCGCGGCCGCGCTCGTCCTGGTCGGCGCGGCCTACCAGCGCGCGCTCCACGGCCACCTCCTGGGCGAGGCCGCCGACCGCCTCCTCCCCCCGGTGGAGACGGTCGCCCACACCCTCGCCCCGGCCTTCGCCCAGGGCCTCGCCCCGGACGGCACCGCCGGGTGAACCGTCAGGCGTCCCGGACCTCGACGCCCACGCGGAACCGCTCCGCCGGGGACTCCGGCCGCACAGCGGAGCGCCGCCGGTCGCATCGACCGGCGGCGCTGGAGGGCCCCGCGCGGGCCCGCCCCCGCCGGGCCTACGGCTGCGGGAAGGTGTCCTCGTCCACGTCGCTGGTCTTGGCGTTGCCGCCGACCGCCGGCTGGAGGGTGATGGACCACGACGTGTAGGTGCGGCCGGTCTCGAAGGCCATGCTGTCGTCGAACTTGCTGAAGTCGCAGTTCTGGGTGAACGCCTTCAGGGTCGGGTCCCAGTCGACGCCGCCGGCGAAGAAGACGTCGTAGGTGCCGTCCTCGACGCCCTCGATGGACGCCTTCTTACCCTTGCCGACATAGACCGAGTGGATCGACTTGCCGTTCTGGGCGAGCGAGACCACCGCGTCGGCGCTGCCGCCGTTGTCGACCTTGAGGACGCCCTCGCCCTTGAGGCGGCCCGAGCGGACCATGGTGCCGCTGTCCAGGGAGCGGGTCTGGAGAGCCGGCGCCTGCGGCAGGTTGAAGGTGGTGGGGTAACCGGCGGCGGTCATCTGGGCGAGGGCGGCGGGCAGCGCCTTGAGGCCCTCGGACAGGCCCACCTCGGCGAAGGCCGAGGTGGTGGCGCAGACGTTCTTCGCCTTGATGTCGCTGCGGACCTTGGTGAGGTCGGTGGAGAGCTGGCCGAGAGCGGTCACCAGCTGGCGCCGCGCGGTCGTGACGGTGGCCGGCTCGCCCGCGAGGCCGAGGCCGCTGCCCGCCGCGTTCGCGGCGGTGACCGCCTCCTGGAGGACGGTGGAGAAGGCGTCCAGGCCGGCGGAGGCGTTGAGCTTGGCGAGCGCGGCGTTGACCGGGTCGATGTAGCTCACCAGCACCGGGCCGTACGGCGGCTTGGTCGGCGTCGGGGTCGGTGTGGGCGTGGGACTCGGGCTCGCACTGGCGCTCGCGGAGGCCGGCTGGCTCTTGCCCGGTCCCATCCCGAAGGCGTCCGTTCCCCCCGACCCTCCACTTGAGCACGCTGCCAGCAGCAGCGTTGCGCCGGCCGCCAGGCCGACCTTGGTGAAGGACTTCATGCCCGCTCCCCCCGTGATCTCTCCTGCACGCTCCGTGCAATCCCCGCCGACATGATCTCGATCCGAGGGGACGCGGTCAACAGGGCGTACAAACGGCGCATTGAGGCGTAGGCAGGGCGCACGTGGGGGCGCACGGAGCGCCGGATCCGGTCAACTACGATCGGGCACGTGCTCAGGCTTACGGGACTCCCCCTCCAGATCATCGCCTCCCTCCTCGCGATCGGCGTCTTCGCCGCCACGATGTGGCTCTGGCCGAGATTCGGCGGGCGGAGCTGGCAGGCCTGGCTCGGGCGGATCGGCGCCTTCCTCGCCACCCAGATCTCGGTGCTGGTCGCGATGGGGCTGATCGCCAACGGCTACTTCGGCTTCTACAGCTCCTGGACCGATCTCCTGGGCACCAACGGCGGGCCGGGCACGGTGGTCGACCACCAGCCGAACGCCGCCGTCGCCATCACCGGCGAGCAGAAGTTCTACGCGCAGCAGGGCTCCAACCCGGAACGGGTCGGCCTGATCCACGAGGTCTCCGTCAAAGGA
The DNA here is from genome assembly GCF_040655255.1 of Kitasatospora sp. NPDC050463. Lineage (NCBI taxonomy): Bacteria > Bacillati > Actinomycetota > Actinomycetes > Kitasatosporales > Streptomycetaceae > Kitasatospora > Kitasatospora sp. NPDC050463. Next base: position 48,510 of record NZ_JBFAJO010000058.1, on the reverse strand, counting down.
GCGGGCAGCGGGCTGAGCACCGACGGCTTCGTCTACCTGCCGCCGCAGTACTTCCAGCCGGAGTTCGCGCAGCGGAAGTTCCCGATGGCGCTGGTGCTGGCCGGTTACCCCGGCACCCCGGAGAAGCTGATCTCGCTGATGCAGTACCCGGCCTCCGCCCTGGAGGCGATCGACCAGAAGAAGCTCCCGCCGACCATCCTGGTGATGATGCGCCCGACCCTCGTCAACAACCGGGACACCGAGTGCGTGGACGTCCCGAACGGCCCGCAGGTCGAGACCTTCTTCACCAGCGACCTGCCCAAGGCGCTCGGCACCGCCTACCGGATCGGCACCGACCCGACCAACCGGGCCGTGATCGGCAACTCCACCGGCGGCTACTGCGCGCTGAAGTTCGCGCTGCGCAAGCCGGACGCCTACCGGGCCGCCGTCTCGCTCTCCGGCTACTACACCGCGCCGATCGACGAGACCACCGGCGACCTCTTCGGCGGCAACGGCCAGTTGAAGCAGGAGAACGACCTGCTGTGGCGGCTGCGGAACCAGCCGGCCGCGCCCGTCTCGCTGCTGCTGGCCACCGCCCACGACGAGAACAACTACGACGCCACCCAGGACATGGTGAAGGCGTTCAAGGCGCCGACCAAGCTCTCCACCATCACCCTGGACACCGGCGGGCACAACTTCCACACCTGGACCCGGGAGATCCCGCCGGCGCTGGAGTGGCTGGGCAAGCACCTGACGATGCCCCAGGCGGCCTAGCACACCTCCGCGGGACCTCGCCCCCGGCGCAGCCACGGTCTCCACCAGGATTAGAGACGGCTCACAGCCGGGGCTCACGGTCCTCTCAGCCGGGCGCCCGAGCGTAGCGCCCATGACCACGACCAGCTTCTCCCCGCCGGCCGGCGAACCGTGGCCCGAGGCCGCCGACTTCCCGCCGCCGGACGTGCCGCAGCCGGCCCCCGACGCCCCCGGCCCCGGACCGGCGGCGGCCCCCGCGGCGGCCGAAGCACTCTTCCCGCCGTGCCCGCCGCCCGCCACCGGCCCCAGGGGCCCGGCCTCCTGGGCCGGCCGGCTGCGCACCCTGCCGGCCCGTTCCCGGCGCGGCCGCGCCGACGACCCGCGGTGGGTACGGCCCGCACTGCTGGCCCTGCTGGCCGCCACCGCCGTCCTCTACCTCTGGGGCCTGAGCGCCTCGGGTTGGGCCAACTCCTTCTACTCGGCGGCGGCCCAGGCCGGCAGCCAGAGCTGGAAGGCCTTCTTCTACGGCTCCTCGGACGCCGGGAACTTCATCACCGTCGACAAACCGCCGCTCGCGCTCTGGCCGATGGCGCTCTCCGCCCGTCTCTTCGGGCTCTCCTCCTGGTCGGTGCTGGCCCCGCAGGCACTGATGGCGGTCGCCACCGTGGCGACCCTGTACGCGACGGTGCGCCGTCGCTTCTCCCCGCTCGGCGCTCTGCTGGCGGGTGGCGCGCTGGCGCTGACCCCGGTGGCGGCGCTGATGTTCCGCTTCAACAATCCGGACGCGCTGCTGGTGCTGCTGCTCACGCTGGCCGCGTACGGCCTGCTGCGGGCCACCGAGGCGGCGGGCACCCGGTGGCTGGTGTTCACCGGGGTGATGTTCGGGCTGGCGTTCCTCACCAAGACGCTCCAGGCCTTCCTCGTGCTGCCGGCCTTCGCGCTGATCTACCTGGTGGTCGCGCCCACCGGCCTCTGGCGGCGGGTGCGGCAACTGCTGGCCGCCGGGCTGGCCATGGTGGTCGCGGGCGGCTGGTGGGTGGCGGTGGTCGAGCTGGTGCCGGCCTCGGCCCGGCCGTACGTCGGCGGCTCGCAGGACAACAGCTTCCTCTCGCTCACCTTCGGCTACAACGGCCTCGGCCGGCTCAACGGCAACGAGACCGGCAGCGTCGGCGGCGGTGGCCCCCGGCTCGTCGGCGGGGCGGAGGCACCGCCCGGCGGCGGCCGCGCGATGGGCGGCGGCTGGGGCGAGACCGGTATCACCCGGCTGTTCGACGGCGACATCGGCGGGCAGATCGCCTGGCTGATGCCGGCCGCGCTGATCCTGCTGCTGCTGGGCCTCTGGGCGACCCGCCGTCACGCCCGCACGGACACCGCCCGCGCGGCCTTCCTGGTGTGGGGCGGCTGGCTGGTCTGCACCGCCCTGACCTTCAGCTTCATGTCCGGCATCTTCCACCAGTACTACACGGTGGCGCTGGCCCCGGCGGTCGCGGCCCTGGTCGGGATGGGCGTCGACGGGCTCTGGCGGGTCCGGCACCGGCTGCCGTACGCGGCGGTGCTGGGCGTCACCCTGGCGGTGACGGCGGTCTGGGCGTACGTGCTGCTCGGGCGCAGCGCGGAGTTCCTGCCGTGGCTGCGCTGGGCGGTCCTGGTCGGCGGGCTCGCGGCCGGGGCGGCGCTGCTGCTGGCCGGGCGGCTGGCGGCACGGCTCGCCACGACCGTCGGGCTGGTGGGCCTGGCGGCGGCGCTGGGCGGTCCGGCGGCGTACGCGGTCGACACCGTGAACACCCCGCACACCGGCTCGATCGTGACGGCCGGTCCGGCGGTCGCGGGCGGGCGGGGCACGGGCCCGGGCGGGATGCGCGGGATGCCTCCGGGCGGCGACGGGCGGTTCTTCATCAACGGGCAGCCGGTCTCTCCCGGTCAGGGCGGCGTTCCGGGACAACTGCCCGGCGGCGTTCCCGGAGGTGCCCCGGACGGCAACGGTCGGCCCGGGACGGACGGCAACAGCGGCAACGGCGGGCGCGACGGACGCGACGGGACCGGCGGACGCGGCGGGACGGCCGGCGGCGGGGCCCCCGGCGGCATGGGCGGGCTGCTGAACGGCGCCGTGGTGAGCGACGAGGCCGCCGCCGCGCTGAAGCAGGACGCCGACCGCTACACCTGGGCCGCCGCGACCAGCGGCTCGCAGAACGCCGCGAGCTACCAACTCGCCTCCGGTGTACCGGTGATGGCCCTCGGCGGCTTCAACGGCAGCGACCCGTCGCTCAGCCTGGACGCCTTCCAGCAGTACGTCCGGGAAGGCAGGGTGCACTGGTTCATCGCCGGCGGCTCGCGCCGTGTGACCGGTGTCGGTACCGGCACCGAACCGGGTGCGGGTGCGGGTGCGGTCGGTGCGGTCGCCGGCACCGGTGCCGACGGCGGGGCCCAGGAGTCGCAGACCGCCCGGATCGAGGCCTGGGTGGAGAGCCACTTCACCGCGAGGACGGTGGGCGGCACCACCTTCTACGACCTGACGCAGACACCCGCCTCCTGAGCCGGCGAAGGACGACGGCTCACGGGGACGCACAGCGCGCAGGCGACGAAGGGGACGCACCGCGGGCGAGCGGTGCGTCCCCTTCGTGCTCGTGCTCGTACTCGTGCGGATCAGTCGGTCGGGCAGCGCGTCCCGGCGGCCGGCACGGTGCCCTCGGTCAGGAAGGTGTCGACCGAGGTGCGGATGCACGTGCTCCAGCCGTAACCGGTGTGGCCCTCGCCCTCACGGGTGAGCAGCACGGCCTTGCCGAGCTGGGTGGCGAGCTTCTCCGCCGAGGCATAGGGCGTCGCCGGGTCGCCGGTCGAGCCGACCACGACGATGGTCGCCTCGCTCTTCGACGTGACCGGGTGCGGCTGCTCCGCGGAAGGGAACGGCCAGGCCCGGCAGTCGGGGTCGAACAGCGCCAGGCTCGGCTCGTGCCGGCTGATCAGCGGCGCCTTGGCCGCCATCTCGGCGTACGCGGACTGCAGCGCCTCGCCGGTCGGGGCACTGGTGGCGCCGTCGGCGCAGTGGATGGCGGTGTAGGCGTCGGCGGAGACGCCGTAGTGGCCGTCCTTGTCACGGTGGTTGTAGCCGTCGGCGCGCGCGAGCAGGTAGTCGCCCTTGCCCCGGACCATGGCCCAGCCGAGGTCGTTGCGCAGGGAGTCCCAGGCCTTCTCGTCGCCGTAGAGGCCGTCGATCATGCCGGTCCAGGCCGCGGTGGCGGTGAGGGTGCGCCCGCCCGTGGTGGTGAGGGGCTTCTGCTTGAGCCCGTCGAGGAAGTCGGCGAGCTTGCCGGCGGCCTTGGCCGGGTCCTTGCCGAGCGGGCACTGGTCCTGCTTGGCGCAGTTCGCGGCGAAGGTCTGCAGGGAGCGCTCGAACCCCGCGTACTGCTCGATGTTGTGCTGGACGAGCGGCACGGACGGGTCGACCGCGCCGTCCAGTACCAGCCGGCCGACCCGGTCGGGGAACTCCTCGGCGTAGAGGGTGCCGAGGTAGGTGCCGTAGGACATGCCGAAGTAGTTGAGCTTCTGGTCGCCCAGGACGGCCCGCAGGACGTCCATGTCGCGGGCGGTGTTGCGGGTGCCGATGAACGGCAGCACCTTGCCGAACTTGGCCTGGCAGGCGTCGGCGAGCACCTTGCCGTGGTCGGTTCCCGGGGTGTCCGTGGTGACCCACTCGTCGCGGACCTTGTCGTCCAGGCAGTTCAGCGGGGTGGTGAGGCCGACGCCGCGCGGGTCGAAGCCGATCGTGTCGAAGCGGTCGTGGAGCGGACCGTCGAACTGCGTGGGGGCGCGCTTGACCATGCTGACGCCGGAGCCGCCGGGCCCGCCGGGGTTGACCAGCAGCGAGCCGACCCGCTGGTCCGGCTTGGCGGCGGGAACGCGGACGACGGCCACGTCCATGGTGTCACCGGTCGGGCCGGCGTAGTCCAGCGGGACCTTGAGCGTGCCGCACTGGACCACCGACTCGTCGACCTTGTCGGTCTTCGGGTCGTCGGCGCAGGGCGCCCAGGCGATCTGCTGGCCGTAGAACGGCTTGAGGGCCGGGTCCGCCGCGCCGGTCGGCTTGGGCGTCGGGGTCGGCGGGGTGGTCGGGGTCGGCGGGGTGGTCGGGGTCGGGGTGGCGGCGGTGGTGACCGGGGACGGCGCGGCGGCGGCCGCGCCGTCGGATCCGGCCGAACTGGTGCAGCCGGCCAGGAGGGCGGCGGCGGCGACGGCGGGCAGGGCGCGCCGCGAGAACCGGGTGATCTTGAAGTACACCGCACACGAATATCACCCGGTCATCACACTGGTCACATCGTTATCGACACCCTGGGCGGCGAAGGGGGACAAAGGGTGGCGGAACGTTTCCTCAGCCGTCGCACTGCTGGAGCATGGCCTTCTTGTCCGCCTCCGTGACGGGCAGTTGGTACTTCAGCGAGACCTGGGCGAAGCGCACCGCGTACGAGCAGCGGACGGCGGTGTTGGCCGGCAGCCAGGTGGCCGGGCCGGAGTCGCCCTTGGCGGCGTTCTGCGAACCGTCCGCCGGAACGAGGTTGAGCGGATCGTTGGCGATCTGCACGCGCTTGGCCTTGTCCCACTTCGACGCGCCCATCTGCCAGTCGTAGGAGAGCGGCATCACATGGTCGATCTGGATCTTCGAGGCCTGCTGCTTGGTCCACCGGACGGTCCTCCCGGTGTACGGGTCGTCGATGGTCATCGCGGTGACCGTGCAGCTCGACCCCTTCCCGCGCTCGACCGAACGGCCGTCCCGGGCCAGCAGGTCGTTACGCGTGTCGCAGTTGTTGTGGCCGCCCGGGACGCCGTCCACGTTGTCCGTCCAGGCCGGGCCGAACTCGTCGCGGTCGTAGCCGTCCCTGGGGCCGGCGGCGGCCGTGGCGACCCTGGCGATGATGTCCCGGCCGGCCTTCCGCTCCTCGGGCGAGGTCAGCGGCGCGAGGCCGGACCTGGTGCCGTCGGGGTTCTGCAGCGGGCTGGTGCCGGCGGCGGCCGGCCCGGCGGGGTCGGCGACCGGCCGGTCGACACCCCCGGAGCAACCGGCCAGCGCCACGACGGATATCAGGAAGACGGTGGTGGCGGACAGGGCGGTGCGGCGGGCGGGCACGGAGGACTCCGGGGCTGGGGGGAGGCTGGGGCTGGGGGAAGGCTGACGGCGACCCAGCAGACCAGCCGCCCCACGCACCGTCAAGGTGGCGCAGCGCGGAGCGTTCGAGCATGTCGAAGCTCACACCCGGGCGCGGGCCGCCACCCGCGTGGGCCGCAGCGCACGGGCCGTCTCCGCCAGGACGGCGTCCAGCGGGGTCGCCGCGACGCCCGGCCGGGCCGGCCCCTCCTCCGACACCGCGGACAGGCCCGGCATGCCGACGGCTCACCCCCCGATCGCGGACATCGGCCGGTCCGGCTGGACGAAGCCGGCCGAATTGATGGCGTGACCGGGGCCCTTGCGGCCGATGGCGGCCCGCCAGGCGGTCTCGATCCGGTCGTCGTCGGCGCCGCCGCGCAGCAGCGCGCGCAGGTCGGACTCCTCGGTGGCGAACAGGCAGTTGCGCAACTGCCCTTCGGCGGTGAGGCGGACCCGGTCGCAGCCGCCGCAGAACGGGCGGGTGACGGAGGCGATCACGCCGACCACGGTGTCGGTGCCGGCGATCCGCCACTCCTCGGCCGGCGCGTTCCCGTGCCGGCCGACCGGGATCAGGTCCCAGCGGGTGCCGAGGACGGCCAGGATCTCGTCGGCGGTGACCATCGTCGCCCGGTCCCAGGCGCCCTGCGCGTCCAGCGGCATGGACTCGATGAACCGCATCCGGTAGCCGTGCCCGGCGGCGAACTCGACCAGGTCGAGGATCTCGTCGTCGTTGACGCCGCGCACCGGCACCGCGTTGACCTTCACCGGCGCGAGCCCGGCGGCCTGCGCGGCGGCCAGACCGGCGAGGACGTCGGCGATCCGGTCCCGGCGGGTGATCGCCGCGTACCGCTCGGGGCGCAGGGTGTCCAGGCTGACGTTCACCCGGTGCAGCCCGGCCCGGTGCAGCGCCCCGGCGGTGCGGGCCAGGCCGATGCCGTTGGTGGTCAGCGAGACCTCGGGGCCGAGCGCGGTGATCCGGGCGACCAGCTCCGGCAGACCGCGGCGCAGTAGCGGCTCGCCCCCGGTCAGCCGGACGGAGCCGATGCCGAGGCGCTCGGCGGCGATCCGCACCAGCCGGACCACCTCGTCGTCGCTCAGCACCTCGGCCTTCGGGAGCCAGTCGAGGCCCTCGGCCGGCATGCAGTAGGTGCAGCGCAGGTTGCAGCGGTCGGTGAGCGAGACCCGCAGGTCGGTGTGGACCCTGCCGAAGCGGTCCAGCAGCGGGCGCGGTGCGGTGTTCATCGGCCCAGTACAGGGGCAGCGGGGCCGGGAAACCAGCGGCCGAACCACCGGGGAGCCGCCCCGGCCTGCGGGTTCTCCTTGTGTGTTCGCACAACTGTGGCTTCCTACGGCTGCGCGCGACCACCTCGGGGGGGCAGGCTGGGCCCATGCGCGACAGCACGGGGACCAGGGGCCGGACGGGTGGTGAACGGCCGGTCGCCGCCCTGGTGCTGGCCGCCGGGGGCGGGCGGCGGCTCGGCGGCCGGCCGAAGGCGCTGATCCGGTACCGGGGGCGGCCGCTGGTGGAACACGCGGTGGCGGTGGTCCGGGCCGGCGGCTGCGCGTCGGTGACGGTGGTGCTGGGCGCGGCCGGCGAGCAGGTGCGGTCCACCGCCCATCTGCCGGGCTGCCGGCTGGTGTCCAATCCGCAGTGGGCCGGCGGGATGGGCTCCTCGCTGCGTGCCGGGCTGGCCGCGCTGGCGCCCGGGACGTCGGCCGCCCTGGTGATGCTGGTGGACACGCCCGGCGTCACCCCGGCGGCGGTGGCCCGGCTGCTGGCCGCCCATCGGGCCGGTGCCGAGCTGGCCGCGGCGGGGTACGAGGGGCGGCGCGGGCACCCGGTGCTGATCGGTGCGCGGCACTTCGCCGAGGCGGCGGCTGGCGCCACCGGCGACTCCGGCGCGCGCGCTCTGCTGGCAGCGCACGCCGACGAGATCGCGCTGGTCGAGTGCGCCGACATCGCCGTCCCCGACGACCTGGACACCCCCGCCGACCTCGCGCGTTGGGCGGCCGGGTGATCATCCTCCGGTCCGCACGGGTGCCCGATCCCCCTCCGGAGTGGCCCGGGCTCCTCCTCCCCGACGAGGGATCGACCGCACACCCCTGATCTGTCCCTGAGGATTGCCCCATTCCGCGCCGCGGCCCCCGCGTTTCGGGGAGCATGGGACACGTCCTTCCCCTCGATTCGAACGGACGGTGCCCGCGATGTCCGGACTGCCCGACGACTTCACCGGACACGACCCCGCGCAGCACGGGCCGGTGACGGGCGGTGGCGCCCGGGCGATCCGCTGCCCCGCCTGCCGGCGCGAGCACCTGTACGAGCCGCCGTCGCTGCCCTGCCCGTGCGGCGCCTCGCTCAAGGTGCCGTTGCTGCGCGGCGGCGTACCGGTGCAGGTGCGGTTCCGGTCCTGGGAGGACTCCTGGCTGAACATGCGCTGCCCGCACTGCGGTCGCTCCGACCAGTGGCCGCAGCCCGAGTTCACCTGCAACTGCGGCGCCACCGTCCGGCTGCCGGTGGACCGCACCACCCGGCTCGGCGGCAGTGCGACCACCGGCCGGCTCGGCGCCGCGGGTCCGCAGAGCTCCCGCCCGCACCCGGCCCACCCGTTGAACACGCCCGTCCCCGCCCCGCCCGGCGGATCCGGCGCCTCGGCCACGCCCTGGCGGCGGCGCGCGCCGTTCCGCCCGCACCCGGTGCGCACCTCGCAGGACGCGGTGTTCACCGCGGCCCGCTACCTGGAGTGGCTGGGCTTCGACGACCTGGAGCTGACGGAGGCCCAGGAGCGCGACGGCGTCACCCTGCTCGGCAGCCGGATGGTCGCCCAGGTGGACACCTGGACCGAGCCGGCCGACGTGAAGTCGGTGGAGTGCCTCTGGCTGCAGACCCTGCACGCCGAGGAGATGGCCGCCGCGATGTTCACCCTGGCCGGCTACTCGCACCAGGCCACCGTGCGCGGCGAGCAGTTGCTGGTCGCCCTGTTCAGCCTGGACCTGGCCGGAGTGCCCCAGCCCGCCAACGGCGCCGCCGAGGCCCTGATGGAGACCGGCTGGACGTCCTGACCCGGCCCTGACCCGGTCCTGGTCCCGGGCTGACCCGCTCTGTCCGGCTGACTCCACCCGGTCCCCGCTGACGCCACCTGACGCCACCTCGTCCCGCCCGGCGCCGCCCGACGCCGGGCGGCCCCGCCTGCCCCGGCCGGCCCGCCGCCCCGGGAGCGATCCACACGGCCCCGGTCCGCGCGCAACAACCTGCGCTCGTGATCTGGTGCACAAGCTCACCCCCGTGTTGAATTGCCGCCACAACGCGGGCCTTGGGGGCAGAGGCCGGCGTCCTGCTGGATGGCGCACACAAGGAGGTGGCGTTGTCGGAGCACGGATGGGGCCCGAGTGGCCGGGACGGGCGGGACGGTCGGGGGCGGGCGGCGCCCCGGGAGCCGGGGGACACCGTATGGCGGCTGCGGTCCAGGGCGTGCTGGCAGGAGGCCGCGGAGCTGTTACGCCCGGCCGCCGAACGCGACCCGGAGGCCGCGCTCGGGCGGGCCGAACTCCTCATCGAGCAATGCCTGTTCACCGCCGCCAACTGGACCCAGGCCGAGCAGGCGCTGCGCCTCGCCGAGGCGTTGGTGACCAGCACCGAGCAGCGCGCGGGCGCCTCCTGCGCCCGCGGGTTCCTGGCGTACGTCTCCAGCGTGCTCGGCGCGCGCGACCGGCTGGACGAAGCACAGGCGGCGCTCGGACGCACCTCCGCGCTGCTGCCGCCGGACGCTCCCGGGCGGCCGCTGCTGGACTTCCGCCGGGGGCTGGTCGCGGAGAACCTGCTGCGCGACCGGACGGCGGCCTGGATCGCCTACCGCCGGGCGCACGAGGGAGCCGGCGAGCGCGGGGACGAGCTGCTGCGCTCCTACACCTGGCGGCACCTGGCCGCGCTGGCCCAGGCCGCCGGGGACCACGACCGGGCCCGGGAGGGGTTCGACGCCTCCCTGCGACTGCGCGAGCAGCTCGGCTTCACGGTGGGGGTGGCGCCCGCGCTGGCGGCGTTGGCCGAGGTCTCCGAACCGGACGAGGCCGTCCGGCTGCGGGCCGAGGCGACCAGGCTGGTCCAGGCGCTCGGGGGCGTACCGGTCTGGCTCGCACGCCAGCTGAGCGCGGTGCGCGCGCCGGGCGCTCCCCCGGACGGACGCATCGAGCGGGAACCTCGGGGAACAATCAGCTAAGGTGAGCCTAACCTGGCCGGAGTGAGCAGTACTCCGGCCAGGTTCGCCTTGCCGTTCCCGGGCTCCGCCAGGCCCCGGCCGGCCGGGGCCCGGCCGCCGTCGAACCCGGCCGGGCACGGGCCGGACGGTCCGGCACGGGTTCCGGTCGACCCGATGGGGCCCGCACCATGACCGCGAGCAGCACCCGGCCCGGCCCCGCGCCGCGCGCCCCCCGCACCGCCCCCGCGCCCGCTGTCAGCCGCCGGCCGAACGACCACCCGCCGGTGCCCTGCACCGCCAGCTACCGCAGACTCGGCCGGCTCGTCCCCGCCCTGCGGGTGCACAGCGCGCCGCCCCGCACCGGCGACGGCTGGATCTGCGGCGCCGACCTCCTCGCCGACCCGGACGCGCTGCGCGAACTGATCGCCCACGACGAGCGGCAGGGCCTGGCCCGGTACGGCCGGCCACTGCGCCCCGACGTCGCGGCCGGCTTCGGCCTGCACCGTTTCACCTGGCCGGTGGCGCTGCTGTTCACGCTGCCCTGGTTCCTGGAGCGCCGGGTGCCGCTGCTCACCCCCGCGGACGTCTCGATCCGCCGCGCGAGCGGCGAACTCACCGCCCGCCCGGGTGCTTTCGTCTGCCTGCCCGGCGACCCGGCCGCCGGGCTGCCCGGCGCCCGCACGGTGGCCGACGAGGCGGCACTGGCCACCGAGCTGCGCACCGCGCTGGCCGGCCTCCTGGCCCCGGTGCTGACCGCCTTCCGCCCCGCGGTGCGGCGCAGCCCGCGGATGCTGTGGGCGATGGCGACCGACGCGGTGGTGGAGGGGCTCTGGTACGTCGGCGGACTGCTCGGCGAGGAGGAGCGGGCCCGGGCCGAGCTCTCGGACCTGCTCGCAGCGCAACCCTCGGCAGCGCACCGGCCGGCCGGCCCGAGGGCCTCGGAGGCCCCGGCACTCCCGGCGCCCACGGCGTGCACGCCCGGCGCGCCCGCGTCGTTCACTCTCGGCGCGGGCTTCGCGGCCGACAGTGCTTCGGGCACCGACCGTGCCCGGGCCAGCTGTTGCCTCGCCTACACCGTCCAGCCCGAGGAGATGTGCGGCGGCTGCCCCCGCGTCACGCGGGGTTGACAGCCGCGACCTTCGAGCAGGGCCCGGAAAGCCCGGAATTCCGGGAATCAACACCCTTTAATTAATCCGACAATGCGACTTCTCCCACGTCAGAAATCCCTCTCCTCAGCGCATTGACGGCGAATCAGCCATTCTCGGGCCGAGCATCCGCCATGATGGTCCCCGCCATCACGACGCAGGAAAGCGAGGCTGGTCCAGGCGATGAAATTGTCCGACATACCGCTCGGTTGGGCCGTCACCGGCGTTGCGGTGCTGCTGGTCACCGCCCTGCTGGTGGCCCTGGCCCGCAATCGGGGATCCGCCGCCGGCCCGGGCGGCTCGGATTCCTGGGAGCGTTCCGAGGAGCGCCGCCGCCGCAAGGAATCCCTGTACGGCGGGGCCTCGTACACGCTGCTGTTCTGCTGCGCCGCCGTCGCGGCCGCGCTCTCCTTCCACGGCCTGGTCGGTTTCGGGGTGCAGAACCTCAACCTCTCCGGCGGCTGGGAGTACCTCGTCCCGTTCGGCCTCGACGGGGCGGCGATGTTCTGCTCCGTGCTCGCCGTCCGCGAGGCCAGCCACGGTGACGCCGCGCTCGGCTCGCGCCTGCTGGTCTGGCTGTTCGCCGGCGCCTCCGCCTGGTTCAACTGGGTGCACGCCCCGCGCGGTTTCGGCCACGCCGGTGCCCCGCAGTTCTTCGCGGGGATGTCGCTCTCGGCCGCCGTGCTGTTCGACCGGGCGCTCAAGCAGACCCGCCGGGCCGCGCTGCGCGAACAGGGCCTCGTCCCCCGCCCGCTGCCGCAGATCCGGATCGTCCGCTGGATGCGCGCCCCGCGCGAGACCTACGCGGCCTGGTCGCTGATGCTGCTGGAGGGCGTCCGCAGCCTGGACGAGGCGGTCGACGAGGTCCGCGAGGAGAAGCGGGAGAAGGTCGTGGAGAAGGAGCGCCGCCGGCTGGCCGGGCGCCGCGAGCGGGCCGAGATCCGGGCCATCAACCGCTCCCACAGCGCCTGGCGCACCCGCGGCTCGGCCCGGCAGCTGGAGTCCGGCCAGGAGTCCGCCATAACCGGCGGCCCCTCGACGGACCGGCCCGCCGTCGAGCCGCCCCCGCCGGCCGCCGAGGGCCCCGTGGTGCAGCCGGGCCTGCCGGCCCGTCCGGAGCGGCGCACCATCGACCTCACGCTGGAGGAGGACACCGTCGCGCTGCCCCGGCTGGACTCGCTGGAGCGCAAGCTGAAGAACCTGGAGCAGCAGTTCGGCTGAGCCGCACCGGGCGGGCGCCGGTGCGACCTGCGGGCCTGCGGTGGGCCCGGCCTGCGTCGGTCGGGCCCACCGCAGACCGGCCCCGGGCCGGTCAGGCCGCCGGTGTGGCGGTGAGTTCGAACCACATCCGCTTGCCCGAGCCGCGCGGCTCCACGCCCCAGCCGTCCGCCAGCGCCTCGACCAGCATCAGTCCGCGCCCGGAAGAGGCCTGCTCCCCCGGCGTCCTCCGGGTCGGCCAGAGGTCGGACTCGTCCTCCACCTCGACCCGCAGCCGGGCCCGGCCGCCGTCCGCTACCGGCTCGCGGTAGAGCCGGGCGGTGAACATGGCGTCCCGGTCGGTGTGCCGGATCGCGTTGGTGACCAGCTCGGAGACGAGCAGCTCGGCGGTGTCCACCAGCTCGGCGACGCCCCAGCGGCGCAGCGCGTCGCGCAGCTCGGCCCGCACCTCGGAGATCCGGGCGAGGTCGGCCTGCCCGATCCGGCGGCGCAGCTGCTGGGCGGCCAGGCCGCCCTCCGGCCCGTCCCAGCGCAGCAGCAGGAGCGCTATGTCGTCCTCGCGCTCGCTGGAGTCGGCGACCTGGGAGGAGATCCGGTCGGCCAGCTCCTCCAGCGGGTCGACCCGGCCCTCCTCCCGGTCGGCGAGCGGTCCGGCGACCACCTCGGTCAGCCGGGCGATGCCGTCGTCGAGGTCCATGCCGCGCGCCTCGACCAGGCCGTCGGTGCAGAGCAGCACCGTCTCGCCCGGGTCCAGGCTGAAGCGGGTGACCCGGTACTCCTCGTCCGGCGCGATGCCCAGCGGCAGCCCGCCCGCGACCTGGACCACGGCGGCGGTGCCGTCTGCCCGGCGGACCACCGGGTCGAGGTGGCCCGCCCGGACGGCGTAGACCACGCCGTAGTCGACGTTGACCTCGGCATAGGTGCAGGTGGCGAAGTGGTCGGTGTCCAGATCGGCGAGGAAGCGGGAGGCGCGGGCCATCACGGCCGCCGGCGGGTGGCCCTCGGCCGCGTACGCGCGCAGCGCGATCCGCAGCTGGCCCATGATCCCGGCAGCGTGCACGTCGTGCCCCTGGACGTCGCCGATCACCAGTCCGACGTGCCCGCCGGGCAGCGGGACGACGTCGTACCAGTCGCCGCCGATCTGCAGACCGGAGCCGGCCGCCAGGTACCGGACGGCGGTGGTCACCCCGGGCACCGACGGGACGTTGCGCGGCAGCATCACCCGCTGCAGGCCGGCCGCCAGCTCGTGCTCGGCGTCGTGCAGCCGGGCCCGGGCCAGTGACTGCGCCACCAGGCCGCCGAGTGTCGACAGCAGGGTGCGCTCGTCGGCGTCCAGCTGGCGGTCGTCGTCGAAGCTGACCAGGCAGACGCCGATCGGCCGGCCGCTGGCGACCAGCGGCAGGAACGCCCAGGAGCTGCGGCCGGTCCGGCTGGTCGGCGTCCACACCTTCGCGTAGCGCTCCAGGAACTCGTCGCGGCTGGCGATGAAGATCGGCGCCCGGTTGCGCAGCGCCTCGGCCGCCGGGTGGTCGGCGGGCAGCACCGAGCGGTCCCAGAAGGAGAGCTCCTCCGGCCGGTAGCCGGAGGCGCCGAGGATCTGCACCCGGCCGGACTCGAAGGAGGCCAGTACCAGGCCGTCCGGCGGCAGCCCGGGCAGCGGGAGCTCGGTGAAGACCCGCGCCACGTCACGGACGGTGACGGCCTCCGAGAGCGCGCGGGCGGCCTCCTTGATGAACCGCGAGCGCTCCTCCCGCAGCAGCGCCATCCGGTCGGCGCGATCGCGCTTGCGCAGCTCGACGGTGGCGTCCCAGATGAAGCCGACCATTCGCGAGGCCCGGCCGAAGGCGTCCGCGAGGACCCGGCCGCGGAACCGCACGGCGCGCATCGCCCCGCTCGGCCCGACGGTGCGGTAGTAGGCGCCGCACTGGCCCAGCTCGGCGACGGCGCGCTCGACCCGGCGGCGCACCACGGGCGCGTCCTCGGGGTGCAGCAGGGCCAGGAAGGAGGCGGAGGTTCGGTCGAAACGGTCCCGCTCGACCGTGTCCAGGCCCATGATCGCGCAGGCCCGCTGGTCGCCCTCCAGGACGTCGCGGCGGATGTCCCAGTCGAAGGAGCCGATGCCGTTGGCGGCCATCGCGGGCTCCAGCCAGTCCGGCGTGGAGTCCCCCGAGGCGACGGGCAGGGCACCCGGGAGCATCGGCGCCAGCCGGCCTGCGGCCAGGCCGGGTGCCGTCCGCAGCGCGTGCCTGCGCACCGCCTGGGCGGGTGGTCTCGCCCGCCCCGACCCGGCCGTGGACTGGCCGGGAGGAAGCGCCGGCCCCGGTGACTCGGGCTCAGTGGGCATGCTGCTCCTGCCGCTGCCGTGACGGGCCGCGCCGACTGTCCGGCCTGGCCGCGTGGCAGTGTGAGTGGGTGGTGCTCGATCGGACCGTGCCGCCGGGCGGTTGTCAGTCGAGGTGAGGTCTCCCCGCTGCCTGCCGCACGTGGACACACATTCCCACCATCCTGGCCAATGTTCGGCCGAGCGGCAATGGCACCGGGCCGGGAATATTCGGCTCGGCCTTCGCCCAGGGGTGCCGTTCGGCAGCGAACGACCTGGTACTGGCGGTCCGGGAGCCCGGTCGGCCGACGTCCGCGGACCGCGCCGAACGGGTGCTGCCGGGGGCGCCGGGCAGCGGCGGCGGTGGCGCGAGGAGGGGGCGCGCGGCAGCGCGAGGGGCGGACGGCAGCACGGCGGACGGGCCGCGGATCGGGGCCGGACGGGCCGCGGATCGGGGCCGGACGGGCCGCGGATCGGGGCCGGACGGGCCGCGGATCGGGGCCGGACGGGCCGCGGATCGGGACGTGAGACAGGAGGTGGGGCCGGGGCCCGGGGAAAGCCGGAGAGAAGGAACGGTCAGGCGGTGACCAGCTCGAACCAGGTGACCTTGCCGTCCCCGCGCAGTTGCACGCCCCAGGAGTCCGCCAGCGCCTCGACCAACATCAGCCCCCGCCCCGAGGTGGCGTACTCGGCGTCCTGCTCCCGGCGGCGGCCGGGCAGCCGGGTGACGCCGTCCTGGACCTCGATCCGCAGCCGTAGGTCCGCCGTGAGCACCGCGACGAAGACCGCGCCCTGGCCGGTGTGCAGCAGCGCATTGGTGACCAGCTCGGAGGAGAGCAGCTCGGCCGTGTCGGCCAGCTCCGGCACCCCCCAGTGGCCGAGCGCGGAGCGCAGCCGCCGGCGGACCGCGCCGACCGCGACCAGATCGGCCGCGTCGACCGCCAGGTGCAGCCGTCGGTTCAGTGCACAGCCCGGCGCCGAGGTGCTCGGCAGCGCCTGGCCCGCCGTGCCGGTGACCCCGGACGCACCCGGTGCGCCTCCCTGAGGCCTGGACCGGAAGGCATCCCCCGAGCCCGTCCGCTGCCGCGGGAATCGCGACTGACCGTCCATCACCACATGCCCCCGCCCTCAATCCGGGCACCCGCTGCCGGATCCCCCGCCGGTCGGGTGGCCGCCTCGTTCTGACCACCATCCTCATGCCCAGCTTTCGGCGTTTGGAACAGTGTGCGTCCGATCACCTGGGGTGAAAGGTGCACGGCGTGATCCTCGTGATCCAACTGCCCGCCCCGGACAGGTTTGCGATGCGTACGAGCCGTTTTCGGGCAACGCTGGACAGAGCGGCCGGGTCCGGGTTCAATGGCCCGAGATATTTGAACGCCGTTCTAACTTCATCCCCGGCACCCACCGGCACTCCCCGGCGACCGCGAGCGAGGAACCGTGCGACTGACCCCCACCGAGCGGGACCGGCTGCTGATCTTCACAGCAGCCGAGCTGGCCCGCGCCCGGCGCGCCCGAGGCGTACGCCTCAACATCCCCGAGGCGCACGCGCTGATCGCCGACGCCGTCTGCGAGGCCGCCCGCGACGGCCGGCGCCTCGCCGAGGCCATCGAGGCCGGGCGCAGCGTGCTCACCGCCGACGACGTGCTCCCCGGCGTCCCGGACGTGGTCACCGTCGTCCAGGTCGAGGCGGTCTTCGACGACGGCACCCGGCTGGCCGTGGTGAACGACCCGTTCAAGGGCGCCGGCTCGCTCGGCGACGACGCACCGGGCGGCGCACTGCTCGGCGCGGGAACGGGCTACGACCCCGTCGAGGAGACGGTGGTGCTGCCCGTCCACAACACCTCCGAGGTGCCGATCTCGGTCACCTCGCACTTCCACTTCTTCGAGGCCAACCCGCGCCTGGCCTTCGACCGCGGGGCCGCCTACGGCACCCACCTCGCGGTGCCCGCCGGGTCCTCGGTGCGCTTCGACCCGGGCGCCACGGTCGAGGTCGGCCTGCTGCCGATCGGCGGCGAACGGGTCGCGATCGGCTTCGCCGGGCTGGTGGACGGTCCGCTGGACGCGCCGGGCGCCAAGGAGGCAGCCCTGGCCAAGGCCCGCGCGACCGGCTACCTGACCAACTTCGACGACGCCGAGGTGGAATCGTGAGCGCCATCACCCCGCACGACTACATCGCGGTGCACGGCCCCCGGGCAGGGGACCGGATCCGGCTCGGCGACTCCGGTCTGATCGTCCGGGTCGAGTCCGACTCGCAGGCGCCCGGCGAGGAGTTCCTGGCCGGGTTCGGCAAGACCGCCCGCGACGGCCTGCACCTCAAGGCCGCCGCCGTCCGCGACACCTGTGACGTCGTGATCAGCAACGTGCTGGTGATCGACGCGGTCCAGGGCATCCGCAAGACCTCGATCGGCCTGATCGACGGCCGGATCGCCTCCATCGGCCGAGCCGGCAACCCGGACACCCTGGACGGCGTGGACGTCGTCGTCGGCACCGGGACGACGATCGTGTCCGGCGAGGGCATGATCGCCACCGCCGGCGCCATCGACACCCACGTCCACCTGCTCTCCCCGCGGATCATGGAGGCCTCGCTCGCCTCCGGCGTCACCACGATCATCGGCCAGGAGTTCGGCCCGGTCTGGGGAGTCGGGGTGAACTCGCCCTGGGCCCTGCGCCACGCCTTCAACGCCTTCGACGCCTGGCCCGTCAACATCGGCTTCCTCGGCCGCGGCTCCTCCTCCGACCCGGCCCCGCTGATCGAGGCCCTCGCCGAGGGCGGCGCCTCCGGCTTCAAGGTCCACGAGGACATGGGCGCCCACACCCGCGCCCTGGACACCGCCCTGCGCGTCGCCGAGGAGTACGACGTCCAGGTCGCCCTGCACACCGACGGCCTCAACGAGTGCCTCTCCGTCGAGGACACCCTCAAGGTCCTCGAAGGCCGCACCATCCACGCCTTCCACATCGAGGGCTGCGGCGGCGGACACGTCCCCAACGTCCTCAAGATGGCCGGCGTCGAGAACGTCATCGGCTCCTCCACCAACCCCACCCTGCCCTTCGGCCGCGACGCCCTCGGCGAACACTTCGGCATGATCGTCTCCGCCCACGACCTCAAGGTCGACCTCCCCGGCGACGCCGCCATGGCCCGCGACCGCATCCGCGCCGGCACCATGGGCGCCGAGGACGTCCTGCACGACCTCGGCGTCATCGGCATCACCTCCTCCGACGCCCAGGGCATGGGCCGCGCCGGCGAGACCGTCCGCCGCACCTTCGCCATGGCCGGCAAGATGAAGGCCGAACTCGGACCCCTCGACGGCACCGGCTCCTACGGCACCACCGACGGCGGCGACGACAACGAACGCGTCCTGCGCTACATCGCCAAACTCACCATCAACCCCGCCATCGCCCACGGCCTCGCCCACGAGGTCGGCTCCATCGAGATCGGCAAACTCGCCGACATCGTCCTGTGGCGCCCCGACCACTTCGGCGCCAAACCCCAACTCGTCCTCAAGGCCGGCTTCCCCGCCTACGGCGTCGTCGGCGACCCCAACGCCTCCACCGACCGCTGCGAACCCCTCGTCCTCGGCCCCCAGTTCGGCGCCCACGGCGCCACCGCCGCGGACATCTCCGTCGCCTTCGTCGCCCAGGCCGCCGCCGACGGCGCCTACCTCGACCGGGCCGCCGACGGCATGCCGACCAGGCGCCGCCGGGTCGGCGTGCGGAACACCCGCGGCATCGGCCCGCGCGACATGGTCCGCAACGCCCGGGTCGGCAACGTCCAGGTCACCGAGACCGGCCTGGTCTCGCTGGACGGCTCGCCACTGCGCTCCGAGCCCGCCGACAGCGTCTCGCTCAGCCGCCTCTACTTCCTCTGACCCACCCTCACTTTCTTTCCTAGGACGCGAAGATGACCCCCACCCCCGCCTCGCTCGGCTACCGGATGCCCGCCGAGTGGCACCCGCACGAGCGCACCTGGATGGCCTTCCCGACCACCAACCCGACCTTCGACAGCCCGGAGCACCTGCACGCCGGACGCGAGGCCTGGGCCGCGGTGGCCAACACCATCGTCCGGTACGAGCCGGTGACGCTGGTGGTCAACACCGGCGAGACCGAGCAGGCGCGCAAGTACGTCTCCCCCGAGGTCGAGATCGTCGAACGCCCGCTGGACGACGCCTGGATGCGCGACATCGGCCCGTCCTTCCTGATCGACGACAAGGGTTCGCTGGCCGCCGCCGACTGGATCTTCAACGGCTGGGGCGCGCAGTCCTGGGCCCGATGGGACAACGACCAGCACATCGCCGAGCACATCAGCGAACTGACGGGTGTTCAGCGCTTCGCCTCCCGCCTGATCAACGAGGGCGGCGGCATCCACGTCGACGGCGAGGGCACCGTCCTCGTCACCGACACCGTGCAGCTCGGCGAGGGTCGCAACTCCGACTGGACCCGCGAGGAGGTCGAGGCCGAGCTGCACGCCCACCTCGGCACCACCAAGGCGATCTGGCTGCCGCGCGGACTCACCCGCGACTACGACGAGTTCGGCACCCGCGGCCACATCGACATCGTCGCCTCCTTCGTCCGCCCCGGCGTCGTGGTCGCCCACGTCCAGCCGGACCCGGCCCACCCCGACCACCAGGTGTGCCAGGAGCTGGTGGCGATCCTGCGCGCCTCCACCGACGCGCGGGGCCGCACCCTGGAGGTCATCGAACTGCCCGCCCCCACCGTCCTGCTGGACGAGGACGGCGAACCGGTCGACTACTCCTACATCAACCACTACGTGGCCAACGGCGCCGTGGTGCTCTGCGCCTTCGACGACCCGCGCGACCAGGAGGCCGCCGCCGTCCTCGGCCGCGCCTACCCCGGCCGCACCGTCGAACTCGTCGACGCCCGGGAGATCTTCGCCAACGGCGGCGGCATCCACTGCATCACCCAGCAGCAGCCGAGGCGCTGAGAGATCAGCAGGTCAGAGCGCCGGCCCGGGGGGTTACCTTCCCCCGACCTGCTGGAACCCAGCAATAGCCAGCAGGACCTAGCAGGCGCTTACGAAGATCATCTCCCGCTT
Source organism: Kitasatospora sp. NPDC050463 (assembly GCF_040655255.1). Taxonomy (NCBI): domain Bacteria; kingdom Bacillati; phylum Actinomycetota; class Actinomycetes; order Kitasatosporales; family Streptomycetaceae; genus Kitasatospora; species Kitasatospora sp. NPDC050463. Next base: position 28,715 of record NZ_JBFAJO010000058.1, on the reverse strand, counting down.
CTCTCCCACTTGATCCCGACAGGAGCCGGAGTCGAGCCGCCGCGCCCTTCTTGGGGGTGCCCGGTCAGAGCTCGACTCCGGCCGCCTGCACTGCGGGGACTCCAGTACGCCCCGACCGCCCACCGTGCCGAGCGGAGCCCATCCGTCCACATCATCGAACACCCGGGTCGGCCTCTTGGCTTCCGCCGGCGCCTCGGACTTGCGCCAGAGAATTCCCATGGGGCTCCTACCCGGGGTGCTCGTACTGGTGCCGGCCACCCCGTACGGTCCCCTCTTCAGGGGGTGGCGGCGGCAGTTCGAGGCGATGGTGCGTGACTCGGAGCGCGTGATCTGACGGAGGGACGGACATGATCGAGGCTGAGCTGAAGGCAGCAGTCCGGGATCCGGAAGCAGTCCTCAGGCAGTTGGAGGACCGATACGGAGCCGGCAGGGCTGAGGTGTACCGCGACACCTACTACGACGCCCGAGACGGCTCCCTCATGGGCGCCGACAGGGAGCTGCGGATCCGCACCGTGCACGGCCCGGACGACACCCGTACCGTCCTCACCTACAAGGGTGCCCGCGTCGATGAAGCGTCGGGATCGAAGCCTGAGGCGGAGACGGTAGTCGAGGACGCCGAGGCCGCCCACGAGATCGTCCTCGGGCTCGGATTCGTCCCGCGCATCGCCTTCGAGAAGCGCTGCCGAAACTACGACTTCCGGCACGGGGGCCGGCATTTCCTGGCCACACTGGTTCGCGTCCCCGAGATCGACGGGACATTCATCGAGGTCGAGACCGCCGCTGAGACCGAGGCAGACCTCGGACCGGCCCTGGACGTCGTCCGGGCTGTTCTCGCTGAGCTCGGGATCGGTGAGGACGACCTGACGACCGAGTTCTACACCGACGCGGTCGTCGCCGCACGTCCGGCCTGACCCCCTGGGCATGACGAAGCGCCCCACCCGGAGTCCGGGCGGGGCGTGGTCGTTCAGTGGTCGTCGGGAGGTAGTCACGCCGGTCGCGCACGATCGGGCACTGCGAGCGGCCTGGTCCGGGCCGTGGGGTCAGTGGGGGTGGCGGCCGAGGTCGTCGGTGGTGAGGCCATGGGTGCTGTGCATGGCGATCGAGCTGTAGGAGGAGCGCAGGGCCCGCAGCTGGGCGAGGCGCTGCTGTTCGGCGAGCAGGCCGTCGAGGTTCTCGGTGGGGCCGTTGCCGCGGCGGTTCAGGTGGACCGCCAGGCCGGTCACGACCACGGCCAGGACGGCGAACAGGGCGATGAGCGTGGCCATGGCCACCCCCTCGGATCGGGTCGTCCGTTGCCCGCACGATGCGGTGCGCGCCGCGCGGTATTCGGTACGTACCCGCAGCAGCGTGCCGTCGAACCGGCCGGCTTCCCACTCCGTGGCCCTTCGGGCACGGCCAGTATCGTGGGACGCGAGCGGCACAGCCGCAGCAGCACAGAGGAGAGCAGCACATGGCGGACGCCCGCCCGCGCCGGCCGGCGCGCCCCCGCGAGGAGGTCTTCGCCACCGCGCGGGCTGCCATCGCCGAGCACGGGCTCGCCAAGCTCACCATGGCCGGCCTCGGCAAACAGCTGCAGATGAGCGCCGGGCACCTGCTCTACTACTTCGGCAGCAAGGACCAGCTGCTGCTGGAGACCCTGCGCTGGAGCGAGGACCAGCTCGGGGCCCGCCGCCACACCGCCCTGACCGACGGCGGGCGGGACGTCTGGGAGCGGTTGGGCGACTACACCCGGCTCTACCTGCCCGAGGGCCCGGGCGATCCGCGCTGGATCCTCTGGGTGGAGGTGTGGGGGCGCTCCCCCGCCAGTGAGGAACTCCGGCAGGGGCAACTGGAGATCGAGGCCCCCTGGGACGCCGACCTCGTCGCCCTGCTCGACGAGGGGACGGCCTCCGGCTCCTTCACGGCCGGCCCCGCCGGAGCGGACGGACCCGACGGAGCGGCGGACGGCGCCGGGGCAGCCGAGCGCGCCGCCCAGATCCGGGCCCTGCTGGACGGTCTCGCCGTGCCGATCGCGCTCGGCCTGCCCGGCGCGCGCCGCACGAGGGCGCTGCACCTGGCGGAGTCGGCCTGCCGGACCCTGCTGGCACCCGCCTGACGGACCCCGTCCGAAGGCTCCTCACTCCGTCCAGATCGCGGCCGCCGTGCGGTCGTCGGCGTAGCCCTTGGCGCGGACCTGTACCTGGCGCAGGAAGTCCACGGTGCCCGGCGGGTGGGGGTGTGCCCAGTGGGCGGCCAGGAAGTGTGCGACGGCCGGCTCGTCGGCGATGGGCCGGGCCAGGCCCGGGGTGCAGAGCAGCAGGATGTCGCCCGGGGTCGCCGGGACCATCCGGAAGCGGAACGGGCGCGGGTCAGGCACCGGACCGTCCGGCACCGGCGGTTGCCCGTCCGGATGGTGCAGCAGCCGAGCCGCGTAGGCGTCGATCCAGTGACCGGAACGCAGCAGGTACAGCCCGCCCGGGCCGACGCCGAAGGCCGCCCGGTAGGAGGCCGCCGGGTCGAGCGAGAGCAGCAGGCAGTGCAGCGAGGCGGGGGAGGCCGGATCGTCGCCCGTCGCCCGGGAGGTGAGGGCGCGCAGCGGGGCGGCGGCCGCCGTGGCGAGCCGTTGGAGGCCGTAGCGGAGGCGGTCCCGCGCACCGTCGCGCAGGTCGGCGGCGAGGCCGGCCCGGCTGCGGCCGATTGCGGCGGCGAGCTGGCGGCAGGACTCGGCGGCGGCGGTGGCGACCGCCTCGGGGGCGAGCTCGGCGGCGGCGAGGGTGCCGGAGGCGCCCCCGCCCGTGCGGTCGAAGCCTCCGAGTGCGGCGAGTAAGAGGCCGTCCGCGCCCTCGCCGAACCTGGTCACCAGCAGCGCGTCCCGGCGGGGCTCGCCGCGGTAGCGGGCGGAGTCGCCGCGGACCGAGACGGCTCGCAGGGTCGCGGTGGCGTACTGGGCGCCCTCCAGGACGGTGTCCGGCACGACGGCGCCGAGCGAGCCCGGGTCCGCCTCCGGCACGGCGGTCGGCTCGGGCCCGTATGTGGGCGGGCGCTCGCCGACGTGCGGGACGGCGGGCCCTGCGTCGGCGAGCACCGACCGGGGGGCCGGGCGGGCCACGGACGCAACCGAGGGGGCGGGAGTGGTCTCGGGGACGGGGGCGGGCGCGGGGACGGGGGCTTCGAACTCTGCGGCGGATCCGGGCTCGAACGCCGGCTCGGGCTCGGCCTCCGGTGCGGCTGCCGGCTCGGCGGCCGGTTCCGGCTCCGGGTTCTTCCGCAGGACGGGAGCCGCCTCGGGCTCCATCACCGGCTCCGCCTCGGGCTCCACCGCCGGCTCCGCCTCGGACGCCACCACCGGCTCCGGCTCGGGGCCCGCCGCCCAGGCCGGGGCCTGGAACCTGTGCGTCTCCTCCGGTCCGCGTTGCTGCCCGATCACACCGGCCGCGGTGTCGAACCAGTCGTCGATGCTGTCCCGCGCCGGTGCCACGGGCTCCGGCGCGGGCTCCACCCCGGCCGCCGCCCCGGGCTCCACCCCGTCCGCCGGCCCGTCCGTGCGCTGCCGGCCGATCAACCCGGCCGCCGTCTCGAACCACTCGTCGACGCTTCCCTCCCCCGGTACCGCGCCCGGGGTGTCGGGGAGGGTGCCCGCCGGCCCTTCGTAGACCGTTTCCCACCAACCGTCGTCCGGCCGGTGCTGCTGTGCGGGTGCACCCTCTTTGCTCATCTGGCGGCTCCTGGTCGGTCCGTGGTCGCGCCGCCCCCGGCGGGGCCGGACTCGACGTCATTGTCTCCGAGTGCAACGACGCTGTCCGGGTTTCGGCGACAACCGCACACTGATCGGATGATCCCGGTCGCCGGGTTCGCCCCTCGTTCCGCTTCCGTTCCGTCCCTGCTTGCCGGAACTGCCCGGAGCAGGGCGTTTCCGGGGTGTTCGGTAGGTTCGGGCGCCGAAAATGGGGGCCGAGGAGGGGCATCGCTTCACTCGTTCGGCTGATTAAATGTGCGCATGACCGCGTCGGCCCCCAGAACGCCCCGACCGGGGAGGGCCGTACTCGCGGACCGCCCGGCGGGTGCCCTGTGGATCCTTCTGCTGGTCGGGCTGCTGACGGCGCTCCCGTGCGCGGGTCAGGCCCAGGCGGTCTCGGCGGACCGGTCCGCCCCGGCGGCGGCCGTTCCGGAGAGCACCGTCGTCGGCCCGGCCGTCGCGGCCTCACCGACGACCGGGGTAGCGCAGGCGCCCGCGACACCGCGGGCATCCGGGGCGGAGCACGCGTCCCGGCGGGCCGGGGCCCCGCGTACCGGCCCGGCCGTCACGCCTTTCGACCGGTTGCGCGCCGAGGAGCGGCAGCACTGGACGTGGTGCTCCGCCGACGGCGAGTCGCCGCACCGCAACGACGGCTGCTCCGGCCACCCGTACTGCGCCCAGGACGCCCAGCTGCCCAACCCGCCGCCGCATCCGCAGCCCGCCGTGGCGGCCCGCACGGAGACGCCCGAGGCGCGATCCCGGGTGGTGTCCAGCGGACTCCTGGACGGTCCGCGTCCGGCACCCGACCTGCACGAGCTCCAAGTTCACCGGTCCTGAGCGGAACCCACCGCCGGCCCTCCCTCCTGCCCGTCCGAGCGGACGGCGGAAGGGGCGGCGCCGGCGGATCCGCCCTTCCGCCCTCTCATCAGACCGCCGCGCCCGAAGCGCGCGGCGGGGACAAGGACACCTCATGGGTTCCGCCTCGAAGCAGTCCAACAAGCCGAGCGGCAAGCAGGCAGGTCTCGACCGTCGCGCCCGGATAGCCGAGCTGCGCGCCGCCGAGCAGCGCCGGGACCGCCGGAACAAGATCATCGCCTCGGTGATCGCCGGCACCCTGGTGATCGCCGCGATCGCCACCGGCACCTGGATCGTGATCGACGCCAACCAGGACAGGAAGGCCAAGGAGGCCGCGGCCGCCGCGCCGATCGACGGCGTCCAGACCTTCGGCGACCTGAGCCGCAACCACGTCAAGGAGAAGGTCACCTACCCGCAGACCCCGCCGGTCGGCGGCGACCACAACGCGGTCTGGCTGGACTGCATGGGCCACGTCTACGACCAGCCGGTCGAGAACGAGCGCGCCGTCCACTCGCTGGAGCACGGCGCGGTCTGGGTCACGTACAACGGCAAGGCCACCCCGGAGGACATCAAGGCCCTCTCCGACAAGGTGCAGGCCACCCCGTACTCGCTGATGAGCCCCTACCCGGACGAGAAGGGCACGATCACCCTCAGCGCCTGGAGCACCCAGCTGGTCGTGGACAGCGCCAACGACCCCCGGGTGGGCGAGTTCTTCACCAAGTACGTGCAGGGCAAGCAGACCCAGGAGCCGGGCGCCTCCTGCACCATGGGGGCGATGTGACCGCCGACGAGGCGGCACCCGACGCCCGCGGCGGGGCTGCCGAAAACGCCCGCGGCGACGCCCGGGACGGCGGCTCGCAGGACGCGGCACCGCGCGCCGGCCGCAGGCGGCTCTGGTGGCCGGCCGCGCTGGCCGCCGCGCTCGCCCTCGCACTCGGGATACCCGCGCTGGTCGCGAGCGGGACCTCGGCCTCCGGCTCGTCCTCGCTCACGGCCCCGGCGGGCGACTCGCCCGAGGCCGGCTTCGCCCGTGACATGGCGACCCACCACCAGCAGGCCGTCGACCTGTCGTTCATCGTCCGTGACCGGACCGGCGACGAGCCGGTGCGCACCCTCGCCTTCGACATCATCAACACCCAGGCCAACCAGCGCGGGATGATGATGGGCTGGCTCGACCAGTGGGGGCTCCCGCAGCACTCGGCGGCCAAGCCGATGACGTGGATGAGGATGGGCCACGACTACACGGCGCACGACGGCTCGCTGATGCCCGGCATGGCCACCAACACCCAGCTCGCCAAGCTGCGTTCGCTCAGCGGGCGCGACGCCGAGGTGTACTACCTGCAGCTGATGCTGGAGCACCACAAGGGCGGGGTGGAGATGGCCCAGGGCTACGTCGACCTGGCGAGGAACGAGACCGAGAAGCGGCTCGCCCAGTCGATGGTGGTCGGGCAGACCTCGGAGATCCAGCTGATCACCGACATGCTCACCGAGCGCGGCGCCGCCCCCGGTGTGCCCGCCTCCTGATCGACCCGCACCGGACGGCCGGGGGCGGTGGACGCGGTTCGCGTCCACCGCCCCCGGCCGTCTGCGCTGCCGTCGGGCCCCGGCGCCCTGCGGTCCGGGTCTCAGTACGCCGTGACCCGCTCGGGTTCCGGGGCGGGGGCGGTCGCACGGTGCTCCGGGTCGCCGCCCGCGGCGGGCCGCGGGCGGACCGGCCACCACAGGCTCCGGCCCAGGAGTGCCGCCAGGGCGGGGACCAGCACCAGTGACAGGACGAGCGCGGAGAGCATGATGCCGAGCGCCATCGCGAAGGCGACCTGTTCGCTCCCCGGGGTCGTGGCGAGAGTGGCGAAGGAGCCGGCCAGCACCAGGCCGGCCGTCGCGATGGCCGGTGCGGTGTGCTGTACCGCGCGGGCCACGGCGGCGCGGGCCGGACCCGGTCGCCGCATCTCCTCGCGGATCCGGTCGGTGATCAGGATGTTGTAGTCGGTGCCCAGGGCGACGACGAACAGGAACAGCACCAGCGGCAGGGTGAAGCCGACACCCGGCTCGCCGAGGCCGTGCTGGAACAGCAGGGTGGCGGCGCCGAGGGTGGCGGCGAAGCCGAGCCCGACGGAGAGCATCAGGACCACCGGTGCGAGCAGGCTGCGCAGGAGCAGCAGCAGGATCAGCGCGATCAGCGCGGCCGCGACCGGGAACACGATCCTGAGATCGTGGTCGACGGCGGTCGAGACGTCGGCGAAGATCGCCGCCGTCCCGCCCACGTGGGCCGTCGTCCCGGCTGGCGTGTGCTGGGCGACCGCGGCCCGGATCGGTCCGGAGACCAGGTCGCGGGCCTGCCGGCTCTGCGGGTCCGCGGTCGGGTAGAGGTCGATCCGGGCGGCCCGGTGGTCCTCGTTCAGGACGGTCGGTGCGACCTGGCCCACACCGTCGACCAGGGTGAGCGCACCGGAGAGGCCGTCGAGCGCGGCGGCGGTGAGGGCGGCGCCGTCCGTGCGGGTGACGAAGACGCTCGTCGGGTCCGACACGCCGGCCGGCAGCACGCGGGAGATCTCGACGGCGGTGGCCGCGGCGGGCGTCCGGTCACCGGAGTCGCCCTGGCCGTAGTCCATGCGGATGCCGATCAGCCCGGCGGCCAGCGCGGCGAGCAGGGCGACGGAGGCGGTCAGCATCGTCAGCGGACGTCGCGCGACCAGCGCGCCGAAGCGGGCGGACCGGCCGGGCTCGCGGCGCAGGCTCCTGGAGGGCCAGAACATCTTGCGCCCGGTGGCCCCGAGCAGCGCCGGCAGCAGGGTGAGGCTGCCGAGCAGCATCACCAGGACGGCGACGGCGATCGCGGGGCCCAGCGAGCGGAACTGCCCGAAGGTGGCCAGGCCCAGCGTGGCGAACGCGGCCACGATGGTCAGCGCCGCGGAGGTGATCGCGGTGCCCACCCGGGCGCAGACCTGTGCGGCCGCCTCCCGGGCGGGCTGCTCGGGCCGGGCGCGCAGGTGCTCGCGGAAGCGGAACAGCAGGAACAGCAGGTAGTCGATGCCGATGCCGAGCAGGACCACGTTGATCAGCCCCGGCGTGCCCGCGTCGAGCTTGCGGCCGGTGACCAGCGCGGCGATCCCGACGGCTCCCACCGCCACACCGCCGATCATGCTGACCGCGAGCAGCGGCAGCAGAGCCGCCGCCACACTGCGGAACACCAGCACGTTGAGCAGGACGATGAACCCCATGACGAGGGCGCTCCCGACCTTCGCCGCGGTCTCGTGGGCGTCGGTGGTGTCGACGGTCCCGGCGAGGCCCCCGGTGAAACCGGTGCGCATCCCCGCCTCGGCGAACTGTGCCCGGGCGGCGTCCCGGAAGGCCCGGTAGACGCCCTGGACCCCCTTGTCCACGGGGTTCCCGATCAGCTGGACGGCGAGCAGTTCGAAGCTCCGGTCGGGCGCCGTCATCGCCGGGACGATCCGCGGCGTCTGGGAGCGGTCCGGGATCAGGAACTCCGGGCCGTCGTCCTCCCTGGGCATGACCACGCGGCGCTGGGCCAGCTTCGCCGCCTCGGCCTCGATCCGCTGCCGGTCGGCGTCGCCGAGGGCCTTGCCGTCGGTCCGGGCGACCAGCACCGTCACCGTGGTGGCGTCGGGATCCGCCCCGAACCGCTCCTGGGCGATCTGCAGGGCGGCGGCCGAGTCGTAGCTGCGGGGCAGGAAGTCCCCGGTCTGGCTCTGGGTGACACGGGCGATCAGGGTCGGGGCCAGGCCGATCAGGACGACACCCAACACCCCCCAGAGGGCGATGATCTTCCACGGGTGTCTGGTGGAGTATCCGGTCAGGGCGCGGATCACGATGTCCTCCGGCGGACGGGCTTGCGGACGGGCGTCTGCCGGGGGCTCCCGGCCTGCCTCCAGACCATCACCGGGAGGGGTCGGCGGGCGTCGTGGCAGCGAATGATCCGGACCGGGGCCCCTGCTCCCTCCCCGGGGCGGGACCAGGACCAGGGTCCTGGTCCCGACTCCTCCACGGGTCCGGACCAGGGCGCGAAGCACCGGCCGGCGGTGCTGCCGACGAGGCCGCTGTGCAACCCTGTCCGGGAGACCGAGGGGCCGGGAGGCCGAACACAGGGGGAACCAGAGATGCCCAGGAGCCGAGACGCCGGGCCCGGCGATGCCGGGGAAACGCTGCACACCGACCTGGCCGAGCCGCCGTGGTCGCGCAACGACGCGCTCGTGACCGGCGGGGCCTGCGCGCTGAACCTGCTCAGCTACGTGTTCTTCGACGAGCCCAACGGCGGGCACCAGGTGAGCGTGGCCGGATTCCTCCTCGTCGCGCTGGCGGCCGCGCCGCTGCTCGCCCGGCGCAGCCACCCGGTGGCGGCGCTCGCCGCCGTCCTGGCACTCGACGCGACGGCCGCCCTGACCCTGCCGTTGCCCAGCCACTTCGGCGCCGTCCTGGTGGTCGCCCTGTACTCGGTCGCCAGGGCCTGCCCCGGCCGGGTGACGGCGGCCGCGTCCGCCGCGACGGTGGTACTGACGCTGCTGAGCCAGAACAGCGGCCGGAACACGCCGTGGCAGGAGGCTCTCGGCCCGCCCCTCTCCACCATGATCGTCGTCGGCACCGCCCTCGCGGTCAATCGCTGGCAGCAGGAGGTGGCGGCCAACCGCAGACTCCTCGCCGACCGAGCGGTGGCCGACGAACGCCGCCGCATCGCACGGGAGTTGCACGACATCGTGGCCCACCACATCACCACCATGCAGCTGATGGCCGGCGGAGCCCGGGCCAACCTCGCCCGACCGGAGGTGGTCCGGGACGCCCTGGTCACGCTGGAATCCTCCGGGCGGCTCGCGCTGGGGGAGATGCGCCAGCTCCTCGACGTACTGCGGGCCGGCGACGAGCCGGAGACCGCACCGCCGCTGCCGCAGCCCGACGCCGACGACCTCGACCGCCTGGTGGCCGAGTCCCGCCTCGCCGGACTGCCGACCGAGCTGAGCGTCCGCGGCCCGCGGCGCCCGCTGCCGCCGACCGTCGGCCTCACGGTGTTCAGGATCGCCCAGGAGGCGCTCACCAACGCCCGCAAGTACGCGGGGCCGGCCCGCGCCTCCGTCGTCCTGACATACCGTCAGGATCTGGTCGCCATCGAGGTGCGGGACGACGGCGGGGGCGCGCCACCGCAGGAGGGGGCGCCGGCGGCGGGCCCGGGCGGTTACGGTCTGATCGGCATGCGCGAGCGCGTCGCCCTGCACGGCGGCACCCTCGTCGTCGGACCGCAGGCCGGTGGGGGTTTCGCCGTGCTGGCCGAGCTGCCGCTGCCCCCGGGCGAGGCGGACGAGACGGGCGAGACGGACGAAGCGGGCGAGGCGGGCGAGGCGGCCGGACCGGCCCGCCGGCACGAGGGGGTGCTCCGATGACCGGCGCCGGCCCGACGCCGCCGAGGATCCGGGTACTGATCGCGGACGACCAGCCGCTGGTCCGGCGCGGCCTGTCGCTGATCCTCTCCCCCGACCCGTCCTTCGAGGTGGTGGGAGAGGCCGAGAACGGCGCGCAGGCCGTCACCCTGGCGCGCCGGCTGCTCCCCGACGTCGTGGTGATGGACATCCGGATGCCCGTCCTCGACGGCGTCGCCGCGACCGCGGAGCTCGCCGCCACCGTGCCCGGCTGCCGGGTCCTGGCCCTCAGCACCTTCGACCTCGACGAGTACGTCGTGGGCGCCCTGCGCGCCGGGGCGTACGGGTTCCTGCCCAAGGACAGCTCGCCGGAGGAACTGGGCGCGGCGATCCGCACCGTCCACGCCGGCGAGGCCGCCGTCGCGCCGCGCCTGCTCACCCGGCTGATCTCCACCTACGTACGGGCGCCCCGCGACGCCCGGCCGACCCCCACCGGCCTGGGCGACCTCACCCCCCGTGAGGTCGAGGTGTGGCGTCTGATGGCCACCGGCCTCGACAACGCCGGGATCGCCCGCGACCTGGACATCAGCCTCTCCACGGTCAAGAACCACATCACCAGCATCTTCGACAAGCTCGCCGTCCGTGACCGCGCCCAGGCGGTCATCGCCGCCTACGAATCGGGCCTGGTCACCGCCCGCGCGGCAGCCGGGGGCCCACCCGGGGGCGGGCGCACCGGCTAGCCGGCCGGGACCGGCGCGGGTGGCGCAGCGGAGCGCCGGGCGTCGACGGTCACCCGGCGCCCGGGCGGTCGGGCGGTCGGGCGGTCGGGCGGGCCAACGCCACCGCGAGCACGGCGACGGCGGCGAGCGCCAGCAGCACCGTCCGGCCGCCGGACGCCGCGCCCGCCAGGTGGACGCCCAGGACGGGCAGGGCGGTGCCGAGCGCGGTTCCGAGGCTGCGGGCCATGTTGACCATGCCCCCGCCGACCGCCGAGCACTCCGCCGGGATCGCCCGCATCACCAGCGCGTTGTTGGCGGGCAGCAGCAGGCCCAGCCCGTACCCGGCGACCAGCAGGGGGGCGGCGACCGTCGCGACACCCACCGGCAGCAGGGCGAGGAGCAGCAGCCCGGCACCCGCGACGGCCGCACCGAACCGGCACCGGGTGACGTCCGACCAGGCCCGGGGCAGCAGGCCGCCGCCGACGGTCGCGGCGAGTGCGAAGGCGGCCGGGAGCAGGGTGATCACCAGGCCCGCCCGTAGGACCGGGACACCCGACCCGGTGAGCAGCACCGGCCCGAGCACCAGCGGGCAGAACAACAACAGGTAACCGATCAGCGCGACGGCCAGGCCGGGCCGCACGCCCGGGGTGTTCACCAGGCCCGGTGCCAGGATCGGCCGGGCCGCCCGCCGCTCCCGGCGGACCAGGCCGAGTGTGAGCAGCACCGCGACGAGCAGCAGAGCGACCGCGCCCCAGGCGGGCAGCGGCAGGCCCGAGGCGGTGGAGAGGGCGAGCAGCAGCGCGGTGGTCGCCCCGGTGAGCAGCAGCAGTCCGGCCAGGTCGAAGCGGCCGTCGCCGCCCGCGCGCGGGGTCCATGCCTCGGCGCGGGTCCGGGGGAGCAGGAACCAGCCCGCCAGAATGCCGAACAGGCCGATCGGCACATTGATCCAGAACACCCAGCGCCAGGAGGCGTGTTCGACCAGCAGGCCGCCGAGGCTCGGGCCGAGCGCCAGGCCGAGACCCTGGGCGGCCGCCTGGATGCCCAGCGCCCGCCGCATCGCGTGCCCGGGGACGCCGCGCGCCACCAGGGCGACGCTGTTGGCCTGCATCATCGCGCCACCGACCGCCTGGACGGCCCGGCAGGCCACCAGGGCGGCGAGGCTGTCGGCGAACCCGGCGCCGAGCGAGGCCAGCGCGAAGACGGCGAAACCGCCGAGGTACACGGTCTTGCGGCCGACGAGGTCGGAGAGCCGGCCGACCGGGGCCAGCAGGGCCACCAGCACCAGCAGGTAGGCCAGGGCGACCCATTCGACCGCCGCGAAGTCGGCCCGGAAGTGCTGCCCGAGGGCGGGGAGGACGAGGGCGGTGATGCCCGAGGTCAGCTGCCCGAGGAAGGCTCCGAGGCAGACGGTGCCGACGGCAAGCCAGTGGGCGTGGCGCCACCCGGCGATGCCGCGCGGCCGGGGTCGCTCGGTGAGCAGCCGGGCGGCGAGGGCGGTGGCGTTCATGGGGCGAAATATATCGGATGCAGATATGTTCTCTCTACGAGCTGATCGGAGGACGATCCTTGGCCGGGTACGAGACCCAGCTCGGCCGACGGCCCGGTGCCCGGCGTGCGCCCGTGCAGCCGATGACCGGTGTTCGATCGATGACCCGGTGCTCGAACGGTGAGCGGTGTTCGATCGGTGAGCGGCCCCCGGCCGGGCACCGCCGTCCGGCCGACCGGCGGTGCGCGACCGGGGCGCGACCGGGGCGCGGCGGCGGGCACCCGGTGGGCGGTCGGCCCGGCGGAGCGGCCGCCACCAGGCGCTACGCTGTCCGCCATGCCGTCGTCACCCCCCGTACCCGACCCCGCCGCCGAGCCGGCCGGAGCCCCGACCGACCCCGGGGGCCGGCTCGACTCCGGCGCCCCGGCGGAGCCGCCCGCACCGGCGATCGAACGCGCCCGACGGCTGACCGACGTGGTGACCCGGCTGCGCCGCGCCCTGCGCAGCAGCATCCGCACCGACTACCCGTGGGAGTCCCTGCCGATGGCGCAGGTCGAACTCCTCCAGACACTCGCCGCCGCGCCGCTGCGGGTCGGCGAACTGGCCGCCCGCCAGCGACTCGCCCCGAACACCGTCAGCGGTCTGGTCGGCAAGCTGCTGGAGGCCGGCTTCGTCGACCGCCAGGCCGACCCCGGCGACCGCCGGACCGCCCGGATCGCGCTCACCCCGGCCGGCCTGCGCCAGCTGGACGACTGGCGGCAGGCCCACGAGCGCCGCATCGCCACCGCCCTCGGCACCCTCACCGCCACCGACCGCGAGGCCGTCATGCAGGCGCTGCCCGCCCTCGACCGGCTCGCCCGTGCCCTGGCCTCCCCGGTCCCGGCCGAGCAGCCGGCCGGGACCGGGGAGCAGGTCGCGCCCCGGTAGCTCCGGCCGTTACCCGCGCCGGTTACCTGCGGCTCGGTACCCGCGGCCGGTGCTCCCGCCGGATATTCGAAGGCGGCCGGCCCCGGAAACGACTACCGTCCGGACATGGAAGCCCCCCGTGCCGACACCCCCCACCTGCGGATCGAGCCCTGGACGGACGCCGATCTCGCGCTGCTCCGCCGGGTCAACACCCCGGAGATGAAGAAGCACGTCGGCGGCCCGGAGAGCGAGCGGCAGCTCCTCGCCCGGCACCGCCGCTACCTGGACTTCGTCCCCGCGGGCCTCGGCTGCATGTACCGCATCGTCCTGCTCCCCGGCGGCGAGCCCGTCGGCACCGTCGGCTACGGCACCCGGACGTGGCGGGGCGAGACGGTGCACGAGATGGGCTGGAACGTCCTGCCGCCCCACCAGGGCCGGGGCATCGCCGTCGCCGCCACCAGGGCCGCCGTCGCCGCGGCCCGCGCCGAGGCCCGCCACCGCCACCTGCACGCCTTCCCCGACGTGGCCAACCCCGCCTCCAACGCGGTCTGCCGCAGGGCCGGCTTCACCCTGCTCGGCGAGACCGACTTCGAGTTCCCGCCCGGGCGCCCCATGCGCAGCAACGACTGGCGGGTGGACCTCCGCCCGGACCTCGGGTAGCCGCCGCCGGGGACCGACCGGTCTCAGAACAGCGTGCCGCTCTCCAGTTCCAGCAGCCAGCGCTTGCGGTCCACCCCGGCGGCGAAGCCGGTGAGGGAGCCGCTGACACCGATGACGCGGTGGCAGGGCCGGACGATGAGCAGCGGGTTGGCGCCGACGGCGCCGCCCACCGCGCGGACGGCCTTCGGCGAGGCGCCGGCCAGCTCGCCGAGCCGGCTGTAGGTGACCGTCTCGCCGTAGGGGATGTCGTCCAGGGCTGCCCACACGCTCCGGCGGAACTCGGTGCCGATCGGGGCCAGCGGGAGGTCGAAGGTGGTGCGCTCACCGGCGAAGTAGGCCGTGAGCTGGGCCACGGGCTCGGTGAGGGCGTCCGGGTCGTGGACCCAGTGGTCGGCGGGCTCGGCGAGCGCGTACTTCTGACCGGGCGCGGTGACGGTGGCCAGGGCGGCCGGTCCGCCGTCCTCCGGCAGGAGGCCGCTGAGCAGCAGCCGGCCGAACGGGCTCTCCATGAAGGTGAAGACGGTGGTGCTCATGCGCGGGTGTTCTCCGTTCCAGTGCTGATGTCGGTCGTGGCGCCCGCCCAGAGCCGGTGGACGGCGTAGGAGCGCCAGGGGGCCCAGGCCTCGGCGGCGCGGTCGGCGGCTCTGGGATCGCCGGGGGCGCCGAGCCGGGTGAGGCCGTGGCGGACGCCGACGTCGCTCGGCAGGAAGACGTCCGGGTCGGCGAGGGCCCGCATCCGCAGGTAGCCGACGGTCCAGGGCCCGATGCCGGGGAGAGCGAGCAGCTGCGCCGCCGCCTCCTCCCGGTCGACGCCGCCGTCGAGCCGGACGACACCCTCGGCCAGGGCCGCGCAGAGGCCGGTGAGCGCCCGTCGGCGGGCGGCCGGCATCGCGAAGTCCTCGGGGTCGGCCACCGCCAGGGCGCCGGCGGTCGGGAAGAGCAGCCGCAGCCCGCCGTCCGGCTCCGGCAGCTCCGTGCCGTACTTCTCGGCGAGCCGGCCGGCCAGGGTGCGGGCGGCGCCGACGGTGACCTGCTGGCCGAGGACGGCGCGGACGGCCAGTTCGTGCGGGTCGACGTGGCCGGGCGAGCGCAGGCCGGGGCGGGCGCGGACGAGCGCGCCGAGCACCGGATCGCCGCCGAGCCGGCCGTCCACCGCGTCCGGGTCGGCGTCCAGGTCGAACAGGATCCGCAGCCGCTGGACGGCGGTCGGCAGGTCGCGCAGGTCGGCCAGGAAGAGACGGCAGTCCAGCCAGCCCCGGGTCCTCGGTTCGTCGGCCGCGAGCCCGTCCACCTCGGCGATGCCGTGGCCGTACGGGAGCGCGAGGGTCCGGCGGTAGGTACGGACGCCGGGGCGCGGTCCGGGCACCACCTCCTCCACGCCGGGGACGGCGCGCAGGGCCAGGAAGTCGATCAGGTGGTCGCTGTCCAGCGCGCCCCGGTAGGCCAGGCGCAGGGTGAGGCCGCCGGCCGGGGTCGCGGTGCGCCGACCCGACGCGACCTCGGCGCGCAGCCCGCTGGGCGTGCGGTCGTAGACCTCGCGGACGGTGTCGTTGAACTGCCGGACGGACGCGAACCCGGCCGCGAAGGCGATCTCGGTGACCGGCAGCTCGGTGGTCTGCAACAGCAACCGGGCGGTCTGGGCGCGGCGGGCACGGGCCAGCGCGATCGGCCCGGCGCCGAGTTCGGCGGTGAGCTGGCGCTGGAGCTGGCGGGAGCTGTACCCGAGGCGCTGGGCCAGGCCGGCGACGCCCTCGCGGTCCACGACGCCGTCGCCGATCAGCCGCATCGCGCGGCCGACCAGGTCGGCACGGTGGTTCCACTCGGGCGAGCCGGGCACCGCGTCGGGGCGGCAGCGCCGGCACGCGCGGAAGCCGGCGCCCTGCGCGGCAGCGGCGCTGGGGTAGAAGGTGCAGTTGACGCGCTTGGGGGTCACCGCGGGGCAGCTCGGTCGGCAGTAGATGCCGGTCGAGGTGACGGCTGTGAAGAAGACGCCGTCGAAGCGGGCGTCCCGGCTGTCCACGGCTCGGTACCGGATGTCGTCGTCGATCACGCTGTCCAGTCTGCGGCACCGACGGCCGGTCGACTGGCGGATATCGGACACGGGCGTCGGGGCCCGGCCGGCGCCGTCGCCGGGCCCGGACGTCGCCCGAAAACCACGCGCCTCCTCGACCGGCCGACGGTTACGCTGACCGACGCCCGACCACCGACCCGTCCGTCCCGACAGGAGCAGGAGCCCCCATGAGTGAGCAGCCGTACAGCGGTCCGGACGACCCCCGGGTCACCGCGCTCCCGGTCGGGGAGTTCGCCTTCCCCGGGCCGCTGCGCGACCAGCTGGTCGCCGCCGTGCTGAGCGGCGCCAAGACCAGCACCACCGGTCTGCTCGCCGACTACGAGCACGCGGGCGACCCGCTGCCGCGGGTGGGCGTGCGCTCCGCGGTGATCGACTCGGACGGCCGGGTGGTCGCGGTGACGGAGACGACCGACGTCCGGGTCGTCCCGCTCGCCGGGGTCGACCTCCGGCACGCCCTGGACGAGGGCGAGGGCTACGCGACGGTGGCCGAGTGGCGCTCCGGCCATGAGCGGTTCTGGCACAGCGACCAGATGCGCGCCGCCCTCGGGGACCAGGGCTTCACCGTGGACGACTCCACGCCCGTCGTCCTGGAGCGGTTCCGCCTGGTGGCCGATCTGCGCTGACCCGGCAGACCACCGCACGTCACCCCCACCCGCGCCCGGTCACCCCGCGCCGTCGCCGTCCGCCAGGGTGCGTCGTCGAGCCGCGCCGCCCGGCCCGTCCGCCGTCACGGCTTCACGGTGCCCCGGGCGCGCACCGACTTGGTGATGACCTTCCACTTCTTCAACCGGGCCGAGGCCAGCCGGGCGTCCGAACGGGAGGCGATCCACTCGCTCTCGCGCTGGAGCTTGAGGTAGCTGTCCATCCGCCGTTGCGGGAGCGTGCCGTCGGCCAGCGCGGCCTGCACCGCGCAGCCGGGCTCGGTGTGGTGGCCGCAGTCGTGGAAGCGGCAGCCCTCGGCCAGCTCCTCGATGTCGGAGAAGGCCATCGCCACGCCCTCGCCACCGTAGAGGCCGACCTCGCGCAGGCCGGGCGTGTCGATCAGCACGCCGCCGCCGGGCAGCAGGGTCAGCTCACGGGTGGTCGTGGTGTGGCGGCCCTTCTGGTCGACCGCGCGGGCCTGCTGAACGGCCATCACGTCGGCGCCGGCCAGCACGTTGGTCAGGGTGGACTTGCCGACGCCGGACTGCCCGATCACGGCGGTGGTGCCGGGCGTGCAGGCGCGCAGCACGTCCACCCCCTCGCCGGTCTCGGCGCTGACCACCAGCACCGTGACGCCGGGCGCGATGGATTCGACGTCGGACCGGATGAAGTCGGCGTCGTCCACCAGGTCGGCCTTGGTGAGCACGACCACCGGTTCGGCGCCGGACTCCCAGGCCAGGGCGAGGAAGCGCTCGATCCGGCCGAGGTCGGGCTCGGCGGCGAGCGAGGCGGCGATCAGCACGGTGTCGACGTTGGCCGCCAGCACCTGGCCGTCCGAGCGCTTGCCGGCCACCTTGCGGATGATCGCGGTGGAACGCGGCAGCAGGGCCGCGACGGACGGCATCGGCTCGGCCGCGAGGTCGACGGCCGCCCAGTCGCCGGTGCAGGGGCAGTTGATCATGTCGGCGTCGCCGACCGCCCGGGTGTCGGCCCGGACGGTGCGCACCTCGCCGGTCGCCGGGTCGGCCAGGACGACGTCGCACTGGCCGCGGTCGACCCGGACGATCCGGGCAGGCGTCAGCCCGGCCTCGGCGAGCGGGGCGAAGGACTCCTCGGACTCGGCCGTCCAGCCGTAGCCGGCCAGTGGGAGGTCGAGGGAGTCGAGCGGGTCGGAAGAAGAGAGGGGGAACGACGGAACGGAGGCAGCGTTGAACAACGCGGTGGGCCCTTCGGGAGGAAAGTGATCCCGCCGGGCTACGGCTGCGCGCGAAGAGGCGTCGTCAGCCGGCGGCCGGGAGGGAGAGGTGGTGTATGCGAGCGCTGCCCAGGGCAGCCGTGACGGCAATGACAGCCACGAGGCTCACCTCCTGCTTCTCCATGGGCCGGCAAAGCGGCCCCCGAACCGAACTGCTCACACCGTAGCGGCCTCCCCCGACCCTGCCAACCGGTTTTTCACCCGCGCCGCGCGGCCGACCACCGGTGGCCGGGCGCGGCGTCCCCACCCGGCCCGGACCGCGTCAGCGCTGGTCCCACGGCGGCCGCGGCGGGTGGCCGGGCAGCGTGCGCTCGGGTGGTGGCGCGGTCGGCCGATCGCTGTCCGGCGGTGGCGGGGCCGGCCGGTGGTGCGGGCCGCCCCGGGTGGTGAGCCGGGCCCGGAGGTTGTCGGCGGCGAGCACGTCGGCCCAGCGCTCGGGGTACTCGGAGGGCGCGTCGGCGTCCTCGCCCTCCTCCGCGTACTCCTCCTCGGCGCCCTCGGCGAGGCCGAGTTCGCGCGCCCGCCGGGCCCGCTCGACGGCGCGCCGGGCGGCCACCTCGCGGACCACCGCGGCGGCGGCCTCCTCCTGCGCTCGCTCGTTCTCGGCGCGGGCGTCGGCGGTCTCCAGGGTGGGCCAGCGGCGGTCTATCGCGGCGTTCATCGCGGCGCCGATCAGTACCGCGAGCGCGACCACGAAGATCCAGAGCAGCACGGCCACCGGCGCGGCCAGCGAGCCGTACACCGAAGGGCCCTCGACCGAGCTGACCAGGTAGAGGCGCAGGGCCACGCTGCAGACGACCAGCACCACCAACGCGACCAGCGCGCCCGGGATGTCCTCCCGCCAGGGCGTGGAGACGGGCACGGCGAGGTGGTACAGGGTGGTCAGGAAGACGATCAGCAGCAGGATCGCCACCGGCCAGTAGGCGGCGTTGACCAGCGTCGCGAGGTCCGGCACGGCGTTCTGCACCAGCCCGGGCCCGGCCATCAGCAGCGGCAGCACCAGCGAACCGATCACCAGGGCGCCGAGGTAGAGGCCGAGCGACATCAGCCTGGTCTTGACGATGCCGCGCTTGCCGTCGAGCCCGTACATCACCGTGATGGTGTCGATGAAGATGTAGAGCGCCCGTGAGCCGGACCAGAGCGAGAGCAGGAAGCCGATCGAGATCAGGTCGGGCCGGGTGTGGTCGAACACGTCGTTCAGCAGCGGCACGACGACCTGTTTGATCGACGAGTCCGAGAGCACCGTCCCGGCTGCCGAGACGATGTCCGACTTCAGCTTGTCGATCGTGCCGGCGCCGAGGAACTCGTCCAGGTACCCGAGGGTGCCGGCCAGGCAGAGCAGCAGCGGCGGAATGGACAGCAGGGTGAAGAACGCCGCCTCCGCCGCGAGGCCGGTGACCCGGTACTCGACGCAGGTGTTGGTGGTGTCCTTGACCAGCGCCCAGGCCGTACTGCGCCAGGTGACCTGCTTGGCCGCCCGCCGGGAGCCCTTGCCCCGACGACGGGAGGGCCGCTCCGGGTTGGGTCTCGTCGTTTCGCCTGCTGCTTGCACAGGCCTAACGGTATCGGGCCGGGGCAGGTCCGTTGATCTCCCGTGTCGCTGACCGGTCGACAGCGGTCCGATCCGGGGAGCGGCGGGAACGTCACGGCATCTCGGAATGCGAAACCTTTGCGTCCACAATACGGACGTTAGTGGACCTCGCGTCGTGCGCCGTGCGAATCTCTTGCCATGCCTAGCGCCGGAACCACCCTAGTAGGTCGACTCCACGTCGATCTCCTTCGCGTGTCCAGCGCCATCTGTCCGGTGATCTGAGCCCCACCCCGCCGCCACCCACCGCACCCGGCGCCACCACCTCGCCATCCCCGCCGAAGAGGATGCGCAGGCGCCCGCCCGGCCACGGTCACTGCTCTCCCGGCCTTGAGAAACCCGCAGGTCACAGCAGTAGCACCGGGCCGAGCACGCCCAGCGACCCACCCGGCGTCAGAGCCACCTGCCCCGAAGGACTTCACCATGGCCACCACCCCCGAGACCGCCGAGCCGACGGCCGACCGCGCCGAGGCGCGCCGCCCCGCCGCGCCTCGCAAGGTGACCCGCCACCGCGGTGAGGGCCAGTGGGGCATGGGCCACTTCACTCCTCTGAACGCCAACGAGCAGTTCAAGAAGGACGACGACGGTCTCAATGTGCGGACACGTATTGAGACGATCTATTCGAAGCGCGGCTTCGACTCGATCGACCCGGCCGACCTGCGCGGCCGGATGCGCTGGTGGGGTCTCTACACCCAGCGCAAGGAGGGCATCGACGGCGGCAAGACCGCGATCCTGGACCCGCACGAGCTGGACGCCGAGTTCTTCATGCTCCGCGTCCGCATCGACGGCGGCCGGCTGACCGTCGCCCAGCTCAAGGCGATCGCCGAGGTCTCCGAGCTGTACGGCCGGGGCACCGCCGACCTGACCGACCGGCAGAACGTCCAGTACCACTGGATCCGGATCGAGGACGTCCCCGCGATCTGGCAGAAGCTGGAGGCCGTCGGCCTGTCCACCACCGAGGCCTGCGGCGACACCCCGCGCGTCATCCTCGGCTCCCCGGTGGCCGGCATCGCCGAGGACGAGATCATCGACGGCACCCCCGCCATCGACGAGATCCAGCGCCGCTTCATCGGCAACAAGGACTTCTCCAACCTGCCGCGCAAGTTCAAGTCCGCCGTCTCCGGCTCCCCGCTGCTGGACGTCGCGCACGAGATCAACGACATCGCCTTCGTCGGCGTCGAACACCCCGAGCACGGCCCCGGCTTCGACCTCTGGGTCGGCGGCGGCCTCTCCACCAACCCCAAGCTCGGCGTCCGCCTGGGCGCGTGGGTCCCGCTGGACGAGGTCGCGGACGTCTACGGCGGTGTCATCGGCATCTTCCGCGACTACGGCTACCGCCGGCTGCGCAACCGCGCCCGGCTGAAGTTCCTGGTCGCCGACTGGGGCGTGGAGAAGTTCCGCCAGGTGCTGGAGGACGAGTACCTCAAGTACCAGCTGGTCGACGGGCCCGCGCCGAAGGAGCCCAGCGGCCGCTGGCGCGACCACGTCGGAGTGCACCGGCAGAAGGACGGAAACTACTACGTCGGCTTCGCGCCGCGGGTCGGCCGGGTGAACGGCGCCCTGCTCGGGCAGATCGCCGACCTCGCCGCCGCCCACGGCAGCGACCGGCTGCGCACCACCGCCGAGCAGAAGATGCTCGTCCTCGACATCGCCGAGGACCGGGTCGAGTCGCTGGTGGCCGGCCTGGAGGCGCTGGACCTGCGCGTCACCCCCTCGCCCTTCCGCCGCGGCACCATGGCCTGCACCGGCATCGAGTACTGCAAGCTCGCCATCGTCGAGACCAAGGAGCGCGGCCGCACGCTCATCGACGAGCTGGAGAAGCGCCTGCCGGACTTCGAGGAGCCGCTGACCATCAACATCAACGGCTGCCCGAACGCCTGCGCCCGCATCCAGGTCGCCGACATCGGTCTCAAGGGCCAGCTGGTGACCGACGAGAACGGCGAGCAGGTCGAGGGCTACCAGGTGCACCTGGGCGGCGCGCTCGGGCTGGAGGCCGGCTTCGGCCGCAAGGTCCGCGGCCTCAAGGTCACCAAGGACGGCCTGCCGGACTACGTCGAGCGCGTCCTGACCCGCTACCAGGCCGACCGCGCCGAGGGCGAGCGCTTCGCCCAGTGGGCCGCCCGGGCCGGCGAGGAGCAGCTGTCGTGAGCGAGCGAGCGGCACCCTTCTTCTGCCCCTACTGCGGCGACGAGGACCTGCGCCCCTCCGAGGCCGGGCACGGTGCCTGGGAGTGCCACGGCTGCCGCCGGGCCTTCCAGTTGAAGTTCCTCGGCCTGCTGTCGACGGCCAACGGAAGTACGGCGACTCACGGGGGTACGTCACATGACCGGCACGACGGCTGACTACGAGGCGATCGCGACCGCCGCCGGCCGCGAGCTGGAGGAGGCGACCCCGCAGGAGATCCTGACCTGGGCCGCCGACACCTTCGGCCGGCGGTTCTGCGTCACCTCCTCGATGGAGGACGCGGTCGTCGCCCACCTCGCGTCCTCGGTCCTCCCCGGCGTGGACGTGGTGTTCCTGGACACCGGCTACCACTTCCCGGAGACCATCGGCACCCGGGACGCGGTGGCCGCGGTGATGCCGGTCAACGTCATCACCCTCAAGCCGCTGCAGACGGTGGCCGAGCAGGACGCCCAGTACGGGCCCGAGCTGCACGACCGCGACCCGGACCTCTGCTGCTCGCTGCGGAAGGTCGAGCCGCTGAACCGCGGGCTCGCCGGCTACGACGCCTGGGCCACCGGGCTGCGCCGCGACGAGTCGCCCACCCGGGCCGGCACCCCGGTGGTCGCCTGGGACGCCAAGCGCCGCAAGGTCAAGATCGCCCCGATCGCCCGCTGGACGCAGGAGGACGTGGACTCCTACGTCAACGCCAACGGCGTCCTGCTCAACCCGCTGCTGTGGGAGGGCTACACCTCGGTCGGCTGCTCGCCGCTGTCGTGCACCCGCAAGCCGGAGGAGGGCGAGGACGCCCGGGCCGGCCGCTGGTCCGGCTCCGGCAAGACCGAGTGCGGCATCCACCTCTGACCCGCCCTCACGTCTGACCTGCCGTCACCACCGATCCACCGTCACTACCCGTCTGGAGACCTCACCGTGAGCACAGCCACCACCCTGGCCGCCGACGGAGCCGCAGAGGCGGCCCCCGCGGCCGGCCCCTGCGAGCGCGGCGCCACCGTGTGGCTGACCGGACTCCCGAGCGCCGGCAAGACCACGCTCGCCTTCGCCCTGGCCGAGCGGCTGCGCGCCGAGGGCCACCGGGTCGAGGTCCTGGACGGCGACGAGATCCGCGAGTTCCTCTCCAAGGGCCTCGGCTTCACCCGCGAGGACCGGCACACCAACGTCACCAGGATCGGCTTCGTCGCCGAGAAGCTCGCCGCCAACGGCGTCAAGGTGCTCGCCCCGGTGATCGCCCCGTACGAGGACTCCCGCGCGGCGGTCCGCGAGCGACACGCCGCCCGTGGCACCGAATTCCTGGAGATCCACGTCGCCACCCCCGTCGAGCTCTGCGCAGAGCGTGACGTCAAGGGGCTGTACGCCAAGCAGGCGGCCGGTGAGATCTCCGGCCTGACCGGCGTCGACGACCCGTACGAGGCCCCCGCGGACCCGGAGCTGCGGCTGCAGACCCAGGGCCGCGAGGTGGCCGAGAGCGCCGCCGAACTCCACGCCTTCCTGACCGAGAGGGGTCTCGCGTGACCACCGCGACCGACGACCTGGTCCACACCGACGACCCCGACAACTCCGGGGGGCCCTTCGCGCTGTCCCACCTGGACGCGTTGGAGGCCGAGTCGGTGCACATCTTCCGCGAGGTCGCGGGGGAGTTCGAGCGCCCGGTGATCCTGTTCTCCGGCGGCAAGGACTCCATCGTCATGCTGCACCTGGCGCTCAAGGCCTTCTGGCCGGCCGCCGTCCCGTTCTCGCTGCTGCACGTCGACACCGGCCACAACTTCCCCGAGGTCATCGAGTACCGCGACCGGGTGGCCGCGAAGCACAACCTTCGCCTGCACGTCGCCCACGTCCAGGACTTCATCGACGACGGCCGGCTGCGCGAGCGCCCCGACGGCACCCGCAACCCGCTGCAGACCGTCCCGCTGCTGGACGCCATCGAGGGCAACCGCTTCGACGCCGTCTTCGGGGGCGGCCGCCGCGACGAGGAGAAGGCGCGCGCCAAGGAGCGCGTCTTCTCGCTGCGCGACGAGTTCGGCGCCTGGGACCCTCGCCGCCAGCGCCCCGAGCTCTGGTCGCTGTACAACGGCCGGCACGCGGTCGGCGAGCACGTGCGCGTCTTCCCGCTCTCCAACTGGACCGAGCTGGACGTCTGGCAGTACATCGAGCGCGAGGGCATCGAGCTCCCCGAGATCTACTACGCGCACGAGCGCGACGTCTTCTCCCGCAGCGGCATGTGGCTGACCGCCGGTGAGTGGGGCGGCCCCAAGGAGCACGAGCCGGTCGAGCGGCGCCTGATCCGCTACCGCACGGTCGGCGACATGTCCTGCACCGGCGCCGTCGACTCCGACGCCACCGACATCCGCGCCGTCATCGCCGAGATCGCCGCCAGCCGCCTCACCGAACGCGGCGCCACCCGGGCCGACGACAAGCTCTCCGAGGCCGCGATGGAAGACCGCAAGCGCGAGGGATACTTCTAATGAGCACCACCACCGAGAACAGCGCCACCTCCCTGCTGCGCTTCGCCACCGCCGGCTCCGTCGACGACGGCAAGTCCACCCTGGTCGGCCGCCTGCTGCACGACTCCAAGTCGGTGCTCGCCGACCAGTTGGAGGCCGTCGAGCGCGCCTCCCTGAGCCGCGGCCAGGAAGCGCCCGACCTCGCGCTGCTCACCGACGGCCTGCGGGCCGAGCGCGAGCAGGGCATCACCATCGACGTCGCGTACCGCTACTTCGCCACGCCCCGCCGGCGGTTCATCCTCGCCGACACCCCCGGGCACGTGCAGTACACCCGCAACATGGTGACCGGCGCCTCCACCGCCGAACTCGCCGTCGTGCTGGTCGACGCCCGCAACGGCGTCGTCGAGCAGACCCGCCGGCACGCCGCCGTCGCCGCGCTGCTGCGCGTGCCGCACGTCGTGCTGGCCGTCAACAAGATGGACCTGGTCGAGTACGCGGAGCCCGTCTTCGCCGCCATCGCCGAGGAGTTCACCGCCTACGCGGCCTCGCTGGGCGTCAAGGACGTGGTCGCCGTCCCGATCTCCGCGCTCGCCGGCGACAACGTGGTCGAGCCGTCCGCCCACATGGACTGGTACGGCGGCCCGACCCTGCTGGAGCACCTGGAGACCGTCCCCGTCGGGACCGACCCGAGCCTCCAGCCGGCCCGCTTCCCGGTCCAGTACGTGATCCGCCCGCAGAGCGACGAGCACCCCGACTACCGCGGCTACGCGGGGCAGTTGGCCTCCGGCGTGCTGCGGGTCGGCGACCGGGTGACCGTGCTGCCCTCCGGCCACACCACCACCGTCGCCGGAATCGACGCACTCGGCAGGGAGACGGACCTCGCGTGGGCCCCCCAGTCGGTCACCGTCCGTCTCGCCGACGACATCGACATCTCCCGCGGCGACCTGATCGCGGCCGGACCGGCCCCGGTGCCCACCAAGGACATCGAGGCCACGGTCAGCCACCTCAACGAGCGCCCGCTGCGCGCCGGCGACAAGGTGCTGCTCAAGCACACCACCCGCACCGTGCGCGCGCTGGTCAAGGAGATCTCCTACCGGATCGACATCGACACCCTCGAACAGCGCTCCGGCGCCGAGGGGTTGAGCGTCAACGACCTCGGCCACGTGGTGCTGCGCACCGCCGAGCCGCTGGCGCTCGACGGCTACGGCGAGAACCGCCGGACCGGCTCGTTCCTGCTGATCGACCCGGCCGACGGCACCACCCTCACCGCCGGCATGGCGGGCGAGGCCTTCGACACCGTACGCACCGACACACCCGACGCACCCGAAGAGGAGGACTGGGTCTGATGCCCAGCGAGGCGTTCTCGGGCATGGACAAGGAAGGCGGCCGCATCGGCAGCGGCGTCCTCGGCAGCGGCCAGGGCGGCCTGACCCGATGTGTGGGCCGACAGGGCTGACCAGAGCCCTGTCACCGGGCCGCCGCTGTCCCGCCCCACAGCTGGTGCAGCGCACCGACCCGGCTTGCCCGGCATCCCCCGATGCCGCGAGCCCGACCCGACCTTCCCGCCCGGGACCGCCCACTGGCGGTCCGTCCGTGAACAGGACTTCGCCCATGGCACCGAACCAGGCACTTCCGCACTCCGCCGACACGCATAGCCCCGCACGCCCCGCCGCCGGCCGGATCAGACGCTCCGCCGTGGCCGCCGTCTCCGGCCTCACCGCCGTGGCACTGCTCTCCGCCTGCGGCTACGGCTCGAAGAGCGAGGACACCAAGCCCGACACCGCGGCGGCCGCGGCCGGTTCCGCCTCCGGGGTGAAGCTCTCCGCCGACACGGTCAAGATCGGCTACTTCGCCAACCTGACCCACGGCACCCCGCTGGTCGGGCTCCAGGAGGGCCTCTTCCAGAAGGAGCTGGGCGCCACCCAGATCAGGACCCAGGTCTTCAACGCGGGCCCGGCCGAGATCGAGGCGCTGAACGCCGGCTCCATCGACATCGGCTGGATCGGCCCCTCCCCCGCGATCAACGGCTACACCCAGTCCAACGGCGAGTCGCTCAAGATCATCAGCGGCTCGGCCTCCGGCGGCGTCAAGTTGGTGGTCAACCCCGAGAAGGTCCAGAGCCTGGACGACCTCAGGAGCAAGAAGATCGCCACCCCCCAGCGCGGCAACACCCAGGACGTGGCGCTGCTCAACTACCTGGCGGGCAAGGGCCTGAAGGTCAACCCCGACACCGGCGCCGGGGACGTCTCCGTCGTGCGGACCGACAACAAGGTCACCCCGGACGCGTACAGCTCCGGCTCGATCGACGGCGCCTGGGTACCGGAGCCGACCGCCTCCAAGCTGGTCACCCTCGGCGCGAAGGTCCTGCTCAACGAGAAGGACGTCTGGCCGGACAAGAAGTTCGTGATCACCAACATCATCGTCTCGCAGAAGTTCCTCAAGGAGCACGCCGACGTGGTGGAGGCCGTACTGCGCGCCTCGGTGAACACCAACGCCTTCATCAAGGCCAACCCGGACAAGGCCAAGGCCGACGCCAACGAGGCCATCAAGAAGGAGGCCGGCAACGCGCTGCCGCCGGAGATCCTCGACCCGGCCTGGGCCGACATCGACTTCCTGGACGACCCGCTGGCCAACACCCTGCAGGCCGAGGCCGACCACGCCGTCACCGCCGGTCTGCTCAAGAAGCCGAACCTGGCCGGGATCTACGACCTGACGCCGCTCAACAAGGTGCTCAAGGAGAAGAACCAGAGCCCGGTGGCGGACGCCGGGCTCGGCACCAAGTAACCACGGCGGCACCGCGCCGGCCGCCGTACCCCGCCGCGCCGCCGCGAGCCCCGCCGCACCCAAGCCCCGCGGTCCGGCTCCCCGCCCTCCCGGTCGATGCCCGGTCGATGCCCGATCGACGCCCCGAGCACACGGGACGGGCGGGGCCGGACCCCGGCCCCGAACCTTCACCACCCCGCCCTCCTCGCCCGTCCACCGGCAGGAGGGGCCATGACCGCCCCCGGCCCCGGCTGGGAGGTGCACCCAGATGCAGGAGGTGCCCGGATGACCCCGGCACTGACCACCTCGGACGACGCCACCGGCGTCGACACCCGCGGCGGCTCGCCCGCCGTCCGGATCTCGCACGTGCACAAGTCCTTCGGCCGCCCGGGCGCCCAGACGCACGTCCTGGACGACATCACCCTCGATGTCGCGCCCGGCGAGTTCGTCACGCTGCTCGGCGCCTCGGGCTGCGGCAAGTCCACCCTGCTCAACCTGGTCGCCGGTCTCGACAAGCCCACCGCGGGGTCGATCGAGGTGGCCGGCGGTCGCCCCGCGCTGATGTTCCAGGAGCACGCGCTGTTCCCCTGGCTCACCGCCGGCAGGAACATCGAACTCGCGCTCAAGCTCGCCGGCGTGCCCCGCCCCGAGCGCAGGCCCGAGGCCGAGCGGCTGCTCGAACTCGTCCGCCTGGGCGGCTCCTACGGCAAGCGCGTGCACGAGCTCTCCGGCGGCATGCGCCAGCGCGTCGCGCTCGCCCGCGCACTCGCCCAGGGCGCCTCGGTGCTGCTGATGGACGAGCCGTTCGCCGCGCTCGACGCCATCACCCGGGACGTGCTGCACAACGAGATCACCCGGATCTGGGCCGAGCGACAGCTCTCCGTCCTGTTCGTCACGCACAACGTGCGGGAGGCCGTCCGGCTCGCCCAGCGCGTGGTGCTGCTCTCCTCCCGCCCCGGCCGGGTCGCCCGTGAGTGGCGGATCGACCTGCCGCAGCCGCGCCGGATCGAGTCCTCCGGCGTCGCCGACCTGTCCATCGAGATCACCGAAGAACTTCGTGGGGAGATCCGCCGCCATGGCCAGCACTGACAGCACCACCACCCTGGCCAAGGAGCGGCCGGAGGACATCGCCGACGTCGGGGCCGGACTGGACGCGCTGGACGCCGTCCAGGTTCGGCGCGTGCCGCTCGGCGAGATCCTGCGGACGAAGGCCCTGCCCCCGCTGCTGGGGCTGCTGCTCGTGCTGGCGGTCTGGCAGGGCGCCTACAGCCTCGAACTGACCTCCTCGTACAAGCTGCCCAGCCCGGCCGACGTCTGGGACTCGCTGGTCGAGCTCTGGGAGGCCGGGACGCTCTTCAGCATCATCTGGACGAGCGTCTGGCGCGGCATATCGGGCTTCCTGATCGCGGTCGTGATCGGCACGCCGATCGGCCTGCTGGTCGCCCGGGTCAAGCCGGTCCGGGCCGCCCTCGGGCCGGTGCTCTCCGGCCTGCAGTCGCTGCCCTCGGTCGCCTGGGTGCCGGCCGCCGTCATCTGGCTCGGCATCAACGACTCGATGATGTACACCGTCATCCTGCTCGGCGCCGTCCCGTCCATCGCCAACGGCCTGGTGGCCGGCATCGACCAGGTGCCGCCGCTGTTCCTCCGGGCCGGCCGCACCCTGGGCGCCACCGGCCTGTCGAACGCCCGCCACATCCTGCTGCCGGCCGCCCTCCCCGGCTACCTGGCCGGCCTCAAGCAGGGCTGGGCGTTCTCCTGGCGCTCGCTGATGGCCGCCGAACTCGTCGCCTCCTCCCCCGATCTGGGCCTGGGCCTGGGCCGGTTTCTGGAGAACCAGCGGGAGTCGGCCAGCATGTCCGGCGTCCTCCTCGGCATCATCCTCATCCTGTTCGTCGGCATCGCCATCGACCTCCTGCTCTTCGCTCCGCTGGAGCGCCGGGTGCTGCGCAACCGCGGCCTGCTGGCCGGCTCCCGCTACTGAACTTGATTGCGTGATGTCGGCTGTTGCTGAGCTCAGCCGTCCATGATCAGTCCGGTCTCGGTGAGGCAGGCGTCGATCAGATGGGCTCG
>NZ_JBFAJO010000057.1:0-63218 GCF_040655255.1 Kitasatospora sp. NPDC050463 | reverse complement strand
GCACGACGGGCATGCCAACCATCGGGTAGCCCCGGAACGCGAACACCGGTCGGCGTCGGGCTCTCTGGCTTTATTCACGAGTAGTGGCTCTGGCTCATCTTCTGGATGCTGTTGGTGATCTTCATGGTTGGCGGGTTCGAGTCCCGTCGCTCACCTGTTGGCACAGGTGCCGGAACCGCGTGGTCGGGCCTCTTTGGTGGTCGGTTGCTACGCCATCGTTGCGATGCTGGCTGAGGCGGATGATGTTGGTTCCGGCTGCGGTGAGGACGTGCTGGACGTGGGTCTTCGCGGCACCGCGGTAGCGGCAGTTCCGCAGGCCGTGGGCATGGACGGTCTCGGAGACGGTGGCCTCGCAGCCGGCCCTCATGGCGTATCTGTCCTGCCAGGCCCTGGCCTTCTGCTCTTTCCTGACGCGGTTTTGGATCTCCTGCAGGGGCTGTGGCAGGAGTAGGACGTGGCGGCCTTTGCCGTCGACGTTTCCGGTGCATTTCGGGCGGTCGTCGCAGGCCCGGCATACGGCACGGGGAAACAGCACTGACAGGCGTGGTTGGCCGTCGGCGAGGGTCGGTTTCCAGGGCGGGCTGGTAGCACCGTTGGGACAAGTAAGCGTTCTTTCCTCCCAGTTGGGGTGGAAGTCTTCCTTGTTGAAGCCCGGGAGTGCCCGTGACCGGGGTGGGAGCCGGACAGGGCCGAGCAGGTCGATTCCGTACTCGGTCTTGGCCCGGTGGATGGTGGCGGGGCTGGTGTATCCGCCGTCGACCAGGTGCTCGGCCGGGGCCAGATCGCGTGCGGCGAGGTCGGAGTGGATCCGTTCCAGGGCGTCGATGTCCTGCTCGGGCGCCGGTGTAGTGGCCACGTGCACGATCACGTTCGGCAGGCCGCTGTCGCAGGTCTCGGTCTGGTGGTCCTTGTAGCCGACCCACTCAGCCTTGCCAGGCTTGTGGCTGAAGCGGGCCTGCGGATCGTGGGGAGAGACGATCTCCACTGACGACCACGGAACCCTGGCGGAGGCAAGGTCGGGACGCCCGTCGGAAGCTTCCGCGGACGTCGAGCGCCGCGGACTGTGGCGCCGGCTCAGCCGGTCGCGGGGTCTGCTTGGGCCCGCGCCAACACAGGTCGCCGTGCTCGTCGTACCAGTACTGCTGGACCCAGACCTGCCGCATCACCTCGACCTTGGGCAGCCACCGCAGCCGGGTCGGGGCGTCCGGGGCAAGGAGGGCCGCCTGGAACAAGCGCATACCGTCCTCACCGACCGTGAGCGCGTACTGCTTGCGCTCGTTCGTCTCCTTGGGCAGCCGGTCGTAGCGGACCGGCCGACCGTAACGGTGGGCCCACTCGTCCGTGATCAGGACAGAGATCCAGTTCTCGTCCGCTGCGGCCAGTTCCTCCAGGGCCGCGCGCAGGGTCTCGCCGACCAGCTCGATCCGGTCCAGGCGCCGCACCGCCGCCAGGACGTGGGTGGAGTCGGTCCGCTGTCGCCCGCGTCGTTTGACCAGCCCCGCCTCCGCCAGCCGTTCCACCATCAGCGTCAGCAGCCGGTCCGCTCGATCACCCTCGGCCATCCGGTCACGGAACTCGCTGAGCACCGAGAAGTCGAAGCCCGGATCGTCCAACTCCAGCCCCAGGCAGTAATTTCCAGTCCAGACGGCAGCGGACGGCATCGACGGCCTGACGGTCGGTGAGGTTCTGCGCGTACTGCAGCACCGACACGAGCGCCAGTCGTGCCGGTGACAGGCCGCGACGTCCGTCAGCGGGATACCAGTCGGCGAAATCCTCGTCCGTGATCAGCCCGACCAGGCACGGCCGAGCGAGCCCGGCCGACCGCCGTCGCCAGAGGGTGTCCCGTTGACTCCGGCCACCCAACGGGGCGTGTCAGTGCGTGCTGGCACCCTGCCACCGTGCTGATTCCCCTCGCCGCCGCCCAGGCGACTGCTGCATCCGTCCTCACCGCGCCCCCGCTGCGCTTCGCCGCCGCCGGCCTCCACTCGGCCTTCGTCCGCGACACGGGTCACCTGTACCTGGGCGCCACCGCGCTGCCCGGCGTCAAGCGCGGCGGGGTGTGGCACGTCGACCAGGCCCTGCTCGACGGGGCTCTGCAGCAGCTCGCGGCGGTGGCGGCTGCACCGGGCCGGCTCGTCCCGCTGGGGCTGCCGTGGACGGAGCTGAACCGGGGCTCCCGCTTCGACGACGACTGGCGCCTGGCCGTCCAAGGAGAGCTCGTCGACCGCGCCGCCCGGGCCCGCCGGCGCCCGCCTGCGGCCGACCTCCTCGACACCGGACTCGCCCCTGCGGTTCACCGCCAGGCGGTGAAGGAGCTCAACCGGCTCCTGCTCGCCGCTGCCCGGGAGCCCGACGGCCGTGACCCGCTGGTGGTGGCGGGCGTGGTCGTGATGGACGTGGTGCGCCGCCGGGCCGGCGTGTGGAGCATCCCCGAGGGGTGGGCGGAGGCCCTGGACCAGTGGCGCGCTGAACACCTAGCGCTGCTCGCGCGTGCGCAGCGGTGCGCGGGGTGCGGCATGGTGGAGGACCGGTCCCGGCATACTGTGGCAGCCCGGGCTCAGCAGCACCGCGACTGGCGGTCATCCGGCGCGGACGGCTGGATCACCCAGTGCCCGGCCTGCGCGGGTGGCGAGCACCCCTTGTACGGCGGTTCGATGCGGGGCGTGCGCTACACCAGCGAGAGGCGGCGGGCGACGCGCGCCGACGGTTACCTCTGCACGGTGTGCGGGCTGCGGCAGGCCGTCATCTGGGACCACTGCCATGAGCCCGACCACGACTTTTTGCGCGGGCCTGCTTGCGGCAGTTGCAACCAGGCCGAACGCTCGCAGAAGGGCATCTGGCGGGCCTTCTGGAACCACGGCCCGGCAGTGCGGCACCTGCTGGAGTGCAACGGCTGCCGCACCACCGGAACCCTTCCGCCCCAACACCTGTCCGCGCTGGCCGCCGCCCGGCTCCGCGCAACCGCCCGGCACGGCCGGTGCACTGCTGAGCCCGCGGCGGTGGTCGAGCAACTGCCGGAGGGCGGCTTCCTCGCACGGCTGCACTGCGCAGCCCACCCCGGCCGAGAAGTCCGCTGGGAGGAGACCGTCGACGCGGCGCAGGTCACGGGGTGGGTCGCGGACCTGGCGGCCGAGCACTCCTGACCCCCGGTTCGAGGAGTCGTCGGCCCGTCAGGTCGAGTGAACCAGACGTAGGAACTGATCGAAGTCCATCTCCTGGCCGTACGTGATCGGCTCCTGGATGACGTTCCACTCCGATCGCGTCACCCCGTTCCTGCATACACGGACCGGAAGCGAGCCGCTCGCCCCCACGACCACGATCCGGCCGATCCGGTGGTTATCTGGGGTTGTCAACCTGAATGAGCAGGTCAGACTGCATGCAGCCTCTTCTGGCACATGAGGCACATAAGGGGGTTCTCGGAGCAATGGTTCGACCTTCGGCCGATCGGGCTGTGCCGCGCCCGCTTCGCCACGTCTGGCCCGGACGATGGGAAACTCTCAGACCTTACGTGCGGTCACCAGAGCGAAGGAGATGAACTCCCCGGCGTCTGCGGTGAGCATGTCGATGACGAGCTGGTTCGCGTTCCGCCCGTCCGGCTGGTGTTCGGCGCCTGCCCGGGCCCACAACAGCCAGTCCCGCCAGGCGTCTTGCTGCAGATGCGCGGACGTGACCTCCACCAGCTCGGTGATCTCCCACTGGAAGCGCCACCACTCCGCCGTGTGCCAGGCAATCGCTTCCCAGCCGACCACCTTCTTGATGTGGGGGGGAATGGCCCCGAGCTCTCGGACCTCCCGCGTCATGGCGGGAGTCGCCATGCCCAGCTGTCCGCCAGGACGGAGGAATCGCAGCAGGTAGGGGAGGTAGCTGTCCGCCGTGCCGAAGTACTCAAAAGCGTCCACACTCACGATGGCGTCGAAGCTCTCCACTTCGAACGGCAGGGCGTGGGCCTCCGCTCGTACGGCCTCCACCTGGTCACCGACACCCGCCTTGGCGAAGACGGTTGTCGCGTCCTCGGGAGCGATCCACAAGTCGGCCGCGACGACCTCGACGCCGTACTCGCGGGCCAGGAACACCGATGTGGCGCCCTTGCCGGAACCGAGGTCGAGAACCCGCATCCCTGAGCGCAGATCAAGGTTCTGGGCAAGGTCCTCCAGCAGCCACAACGGGTTCGGACCCATGTCCAGGTCGAGCAACCAGGCGGGGTCATAACGAGAGGAACGCAGATAACGGTCCGGACGTACGAGATCGTTCAAGGCAGTCACGAACACGGACCCAAGCTGATCATCTACCCGGGACGCAACCCGTTTTCACCTGAGGTGCTGCCTCGCCTGGCCCGCGCGGTCGGTCTGGACGATCCGCTCGACCTGTGCGATGTCCCTAAGGACGGCGAGCGGATCGTCCACCTGCGGGTGCGGGTCGGCAAGAGCCGCGCGACGGTGGCGGCCGAGCTCGGCTGGCACCCGGAGACCTACCGGGAGCGGGAGAATCGCGGCCACGCTCCGGACAAGATGGCTGGCCCCCGCGACGGCTGGGAGGACGACCCCCGGCGGCCCCGCTGGGGCTGGCGGGTGCACACCCCGTTCTTCACCAGGCCCATGGTCGAGTCGACCGCCATCATCGACGGTGCCCAGCGGCCGGCGGTGTACGGGCCGCACAAGTACGACAAGCCCGAGCACGAAGGCGTCTTCGAGGTACCGGCCGAACGCCTCCACCAGGCGCTCCGGCGGACCGGGCCGACTGGGAAGCCGAACTCCGACGCTGGAACCGGGAGCCCCCGGACCTCGCGGCCGACATCGCCCAGGCCGCCGAGCACGCCCGCCGCTGATGTACCTCACGTGCCTGACGAACCCCCAGATATCCACCAGGCACGTACCCGGCCGGAGGTCAATTCTCAGGTGCCTCACGGCTGTCGGGCACCCAAGATAATGGTCGAGCGGCCCGTACTGGCCCCCGGGAAGGAAGTAGACCCAGCCTTCCTGGTTCCACCCGTCGACCACAATCGAGGGATAGGCCGCTGTCAGGGCTTCCAACTCCGCTCGTCCCGGCCAGGGCTCGCCGAACGCAATCTCGTACTCGTCTACCCGGTCGATCTGCATGAATTGCTCGCTCATGAGTCTGGACGCTTACGAATCAGAGCTTTGATCGGGAGCCTGCAGTCCGGACCCACCGCGTAGTGTCCGTAGGCCGGTCCCCGCCCGGTAGAGATTCACCCGCCCACCGGCCGGTGGGCTTCAGGGCGGGTGGGTCACGCCGCAACATTGCCGGTCGACCGATCCGGCCCAGTCAGAAGCCGGTGGTCCAGCCCAGCGCCTCGGCGACGGTGCGCACGCCGACCTCCAGTGTGCAGATGACCGCGAGGCTGTCGCCGTCGAGTTCGCTGCCAAGCTCGTCTAAGTGGTCAGCCAGTGAGCCGGACTCGAATGAGTCGGACAGGACGTGCCACGGCGGCCGGTGGCCCGGGCGCTCCTGGCTCTGGGTCCCGAGGGTGACGGCGGTCCTGCCCGCGCCAACCCGATTCCACCCGAGCAGCCGGTGTGACTGCGAGGCGGGAAAGTCGTTCGCAAGGCATAGACAACATCAAGCGCGTTGGCACCGCGGCGGCTCGCAGAGCCGGTCTGCGTCATCTTCGGGAGGCGCGGACCGGCCCTGTCGGGTGTCAGGAGACCCAGCTGGTGTAGTGCGTGCCGCCGCTGCTATTCGCGCCGCTCTCCGTCGAGTACGAGGAGGCACGGACGGGCGTGCCGCAGAAGGTGTACAGGTAGCCGTCGCGTTGCTGCCAGTCGTTGTAGTTGCCGCTGCTGGAACACCCGCCGCCGTCCTGGACGGTGAAGTACATCCGCTCGTCGGTGCTCGCGGCGGTGGTGTCGATCGACCAGTGCAGGTAGCCGCCGGAGTGGTCGGCGTAGGTGGTCACGCACATCGACACCACCGCGTTGTGGGTGGTCCGGTAGTAGCTGCAGCTGGTGCCCGCCTGGGCCGCCCCGGCCCCGGCCACCACGCCCGCGCCGGCCAGGCCGAGCGCGACCGCGCCGGTGGTGAGCCGCTTCACGATGTTCACGGCGAATCCCCTTCCGGCCGCCGACCATCGGCGGTCCAGGCAGCAGTCTGCTGACGGCGCGGTGACGGTGCATCATGTTTCGGTCAACTTGGAGTCGCGGTTCCGGTTCCCGCGGGCCTGGCTGTAGGCGGTGACGGTCGGGTGGTGGGCGGAGGCGCGGGTCGCCTCCCGGAGCAGCGGGTGGCGGCCTACGCCAACCGGTGCCGCTCCTGCCGCGCCCTGCTCGGCAAGCCCGCCGGGAGTGCCGGGGGGCTGTGGGTGCTGCTGCACCGCAGCGAGCGGCACCGGTCGCTGAGTACCTGGTCCTACCCGAGCGAAGCGGATGCCCTGCACGTGGCCGCGCACATGGCCATGCTCTACATCGGTGATGACGCCGCCGCCCAGGACCTCTTCGCGGACCAGGCACACGCCCAGGTTCTCCAGCGGTTCTGGGAACTGAAGCCCGAGACCGACGTTTTCGAGGTCGCCGAACTCGTCCCGCAGCGCCGTAGCGACTTCTGACCGGGCGGCCCCGGCGACGGGCTCGGCCCGGCATGTACCGAGGCGCCGGTCGGCGGTGCGGGCGAGGCGGACACTACCGCCAGCGGGTCCCACCTCTACGTCAGCGTCCCGCCCGCCTGCACCATCAGCTCCACCTCCGGCGGCCGCACCGCGCTCGGAGCGGGTATCGACGTCCGCGGCCCCCGGGGCGCTGCGCACCTTTGCCCGATATCGTCTCGGCGGGCTCGCCCATCTTGTGTTCATGACGGCGATCGCGGAGCCGTCGGCCACCGGCTCGGGGGGCCACGAGGGGCTGGTGAAGCTGGATCCGGAGGATCTGGCAGGCCGACTGGGTTCGGACGCCGACGAGATCGCGGCGGCGGTGCGAGAGCTGGCCGACCGCTCCCTGCTGCTGTCCCCCGAGGGGCAGGACGACGACGTGTGGCAGGTCAACCCCATGGTGGCCTTCCAAGGTCCTGCCGCAGCTCAGTGCGAGGTCCTTGAACGCGTGGTTGAGCAGCGCGGCGTGCTCCCCGTTCTGCCGGAGCCGGGTACGGTCCTGGTGAGTGCGGCCACCGGCAAGACCTTCAGGGCCTGATGCTGCGCACCCGGCCACTGGAGCGTTGGCCGGCACGGGAGAGCGTGTCGCGGAATCTCGCTGGGAATGATGAGCGCGGACCAGCACGGGCCGAGTCGGTCGCGTGGTCCCGATAGAGTGCGAGCCTTGTCCGTCACGCCCTGGAGCTGATTGTGCACACGCTCGCTGCCCGTGTCCGACCAGTTGGTCGATGGGAGTCCCGTTTCCGGGTCGGATCGGGGGTGAACCGTGGCGATCAGTGACGCGATCATCTCGCAGACGCTGTCGGCGTACCTCGGGCGTTTCCCGGAAGAGGCAGAATCGCTGGCCGAGCCGTTGCGGCTCCTCAGCGAGGGCTCCGGGTTCGCGTCCCGGCGCAGCTTCCCAATGCATGTGACGGTCGGCGCTCTCCTCGTGTGCGGGTCCGAGGTGCTGCTGATCGACCACCTCGCCTACGGGATCACGTTGCAGCCGGGCGGCCATCTTGAGCCGACCGACGGCACGCTGCTTGATGCGGCGCTGCGTGAGCTGACGGAGGAGACCGGCCTTGACGGGCACTTGATCGCGCCGCTGTCGCCGGTGCCGGTCTATGTGGAGTACGGCCTGGTGCCGGCGCGGCCGGAGAAGGACGAACCGGAGCACTACCACCTGGACATCGGGTACGCGTTCTCGACGGAGCGTGCCGAAATCGGCTCCATTCAGGAGGCGGAGGTGACCGGCGCGGCCTGGTACCCGCTGGAGTCGGCCGTGCGCGTGGTCGGGGAGCGCGTCGCCCGGGCGTTCGGCGTCACCGCGTAGGCCCAGCGAGATGGGCGTGACGCCCTTGGTACCTGGCTTGCGCAGCTCCGGGCCGTGGTGCGGAGGACCGGTTGCGGCCGTCCGCACCACGGCCCGGGGGCGTCGGCCGGCGCACCGCCTGACTCACTCGAAGAGCGGTTTGACGTCGCGGCTGCGGCTGCGCTTGAGCTCGTAGAAGCCGTCGGTCTGCGCGAGGAGGACCAGGCCGTCCCAGAGCTTCCCGGCGGCCTCGCCGCGGGGGCCCGGCGCAGCACGGGGCCGAACA
Organism: Kitasatospora sp. NPDC050463; assembly: GCF_040655255.1. Taxonomy (NCBI): domain Bacteria; kingdom Bacillati; phylum Actinomycetota; class Actinomycetes; order Kitasatosporales; family Streptomycetaceae; genus Kitasatospora; species Kitasatospora sp. NPDC050463. The sequence continues at coordinate 55,040 of NZ_JBFAJO010000057.1, read as the reverse complement.
GGGCAGTGCCGGCGACGCGCAGGACGGGGGTGCCGACGTCGAGTCCGACCTCGTCGAACGCCTCGTGATGGGAGGCGGTGACGAGCTGGTCGTAGTCGGTGGTGGTGGCGGCCGAGGCCAGGGCGGCGGGCAGGTTCGTCTCAGCGAGAGCCTCGGGGATGACGGTGGGGTCGTCGCGGCGGCGCTGGTTGTGCAGGCGGGTGCCGATGGCGGTGTACAGCGGGCCGAGGATCTGGGGGCCGGCGTGCTCGGCGGCGGCGGCGCACACCCGCACCGAGCCCCAGGCGCTCTCCATCAGCGCCCGGTACTCGGCGCTGAGGCCCTCGCCCTTGCGTTGGTAGAGGTTGAGGTAGGCCAGCGACATGATCCGCCAGTCGGCGCGGACGGGGCGCACCTTCTCGACTTCCAGGAGCCAGCGGGAGGTGATCCACGCCCACGGGCACAGGGGGTCGAACCAGAAGGGCGCCTCGGATCGGGGCAGCTCGTCGTGGAGCATCGGGCGGGCACCGTCCTTGTCTCGGGTCGCTCGTACGGGGTGTGGTGGTGGGTCAGTCGAACAGCCCGGCCTGGACGGGCTGGTTGGCCTTGGCGGTGCGCCCGGCGGCCTTGAACAGGGCCGCGAGGCTGTCCAGGCGCGGGGCGAGGTCGGCGGCGGCGATGAGGTGGAGGAAGAGTTTCGCGGTGACGTCGACGTCGTCGGGTGCGCGGTGGCGGTTGGGCGGCTGGGGGATGCCAAAGTGGGCCAGGAGCGTGTCGAGCTTGTAGTTCGGCAGGCCGTGGATGAGGTGCTTGGCCAGCGGAATGGTGTCGATGAGGTTGGTGCGGGCCAGCGCCGGGCAGTGCTCGCGCTGGTGGTGGATGACGTTCGCCTCGGTGGCGGCATGCTGGGCTACCAACAGGTAGGAAGTGCCGGGGGTGAGGCGGCGATCCAGTGCGCCGAGAGCCTGGGCCGGGGTGGGCGCGTGGGCGAGCTGATCTGCGGTCAGGCCGGTCTGGGCGGTGTCGGCGGGGGTGACCGGAGCGAACGCGGGCGGGCGGATCAGGGAGGTGCTGCGGCCCCGCTCCTGCCAGGTGCCGCCGTCGAGGCGCAGGGCCAGGGCTGCGACCTCGATGGGCTGGGCCGGGTAGCCGGTGGGGGTGGTTGTCTCGAAGTCGACGACGATGAACGTCGTCGCCCGGAAGTCAGGGTCGCCGGTCAGGCCCATGTATCCAACGTTTCCTCGAGTTCTTCGACCGTCAGCCGGGCGCGGTGCCGCTCCGCAACCAGCATGCCCGCGCAAGCGCCGCCGCGGTGCCCGTTCACTCTTCGGTGAGGGCGCGCACGGCCCGTGTCGCGGTCGCCAAGTCGGGCGCGTTCCAGTGGCGTTCGCCCGTCCACCTCTCGCACAGCGCCCGGTACAGGTCGCTCATCACGGAGACGAATGCGGGCGGTAGCGGGGCGGGCCGGGGCCACTGGTGGCGGGGGACGCCGTCGGCGAGCAGCTGGCCGACGGGGACCTCGTTGCCCGAGCGCACGTACCAGTCGCGCAGGATCTGCTTGCCGCAGTGCACGCCGTCGAACATCAGGCGGCTCTCGTCCGGGGTGCCGGGGCTGTCGAGCAGCAGGTCCTGATTACCCGTCACCAGGAACTCGGTCTTGCCGTCACAGTGGTTGATGCCGACGGCGGCTGCGTGGTCGCTCAGCACGGTGTTGACCGCGGTGGTGGTCTCGCTCAGGGCCCCAAAGAGGCGGTCGTCGAGGCCGGAGAGGAGCTGGGCGTCGGCGGGGGTGAGGAAGCGGTTGACCGGCTCGCGGGTCGTGGCGTACTCGATGGTCGGCCGCGGGGGGCGCTCGCCGACGGCGGGGACCGCGTCGAGGCCGAGGTCGACCGGGCGCAGGTCGCCGGAGGCCAGGCGACGGTGGACGGAGTTGCCGGGCGGGAGCTCGTTGCGGAAGAGGACCTGCAGCGGCAGGAGGTAGTTGCCCCGCTCGGGGGTGAGCGGGTGGTCGAGCGTCTCCGGGAGGCGGGCGAGGGTGAACTGGATCCGGTTCGGGGCGCTCTGGCGCAGGAAGTGCGTGGGCACGCCGGCCGCTTCGAGCAGCTGGAAGTTGAAGACGGCCATCCGGCAGGCGGCTTCGCTCTTGCCGGGGATCGCGTCCGGCATCGGGCCGTAGTGGAAGACGCTGTAGCGGTCGGTGTACTCGAACTCGCCGATGCCCTCGCGGTCGGCGGTCGGGGCGCGCAGGACGGTCGTGCGCTTGGTCGAGTGCAGAACGGGCACGGTGCTCCTCTCGGACGGCGTGGGCGCCGTCATCGGGTCGGGTCGTGAGCCGGCGTGCCGGCTCGCCGGGCGGTGCCGACCGGGGGTGTTGCCGGGGTGCTGCTCACCGGGGCGAGGTGGGTGTCGGCCATGGTGAGCACCCGCATGCCAGCCGCGCGGGCGGCGGCGACGCCGTCGGGGGCGTCGTCGACGGCCAGGCAGTGCCTGGGCGCGATGCCGAGCCGGCGGGCGGCGGTGAGGAACAGCTCGGGGTCCGGCTTGCCGCGGTCGGCGTCCTCACGGGCGACGACGGTCGCGAACTCGCCGCGCAGGCCCAGCGCGTCGAGCCCGGGGCCGACGAGCTGCCGGCTGGCGCCGGAGGCCACGGCGCACCGTAGGCCCGCGGTCCGGGCCTGCCGAAGGAGTTCCACGGTGCACGCGATGGGCGTGATCGTGTGGACTTCGGCCAGGAGGTGGGCGCGGCTGTGGGCGATGACCTCGTCGTGGGGCAGCGTCCGGCCGCCGGGCAGCGCCGCCAGCAGGTCGTGGATGGACAGCCCGACGTGCCTGGCGTACCAGGCGGCATCGAGGGTGATGCCGTAGGGCAGCAGTGCGGTGCGCAGCGCGTCCTCGTGGCTCTGCCGGGTGTCGGCGAGGGTGCCGTCGAAGTCGAGGATCAGTGCGCCGGTGTCTTCGTCGAAGGTGGGAACGCAGCCGTGCGCGCCCGCGCAAGACGACGGTGGCGGGGGGCTGCCCGGGTTCATGCGGCTGCCGCCGTGGCGGGCCGGTGGCAGCACAGGCACGCGGCTCCGGGGCCTTGCCAGGGTTCGGTGAGGCAGTCCAGGTCGTTTCCGGCGTCGCGGATCCAGGTGCGGATCAGGTCGGCGGCGTCGTATTCGTCGACGTGGCGGCGGTCCACGACCCGGTAGCGGGTGGGGTCGGTGGCGGCGAGCTGTTCGAAGAGCGCGGACGCGTCGCTCATGAAGCGGGCCTGCTCGCCGGTGAAGACGCAGCGGTCGCGCCGCTGGGCGCGTTTGAGGGGTTCGGTGGGGTTGTCGGTGACGAGGATGGTGAGGTCGGGCAGCGGCCGCCAGGAGGCGGCGAGGTGCAGCAGGTCGGTTGCGGTGCGCAGGGCGGCGTCCGGGTCGTCGGGGTGCAGGAGCAGGGCCTGGCATACGGCGGTGGTGTCGACGCTGCGGCCCTCCACGACGGCCCGGCCGCGGGCCAGGTCGGGCAGGACGGTGTCCAGGTCGTGCCGTTTGATGGCCATCAGGAGCAGGGCCTCGGCCATCGGGGTGCCGCCGCGCAGGAACGGGTCGCCGATGCTGGCCTGGCGCAGAGCCTGCAGCAGCGCCTCGCCCAGGCCGGGGCGGCTGTCGGCGCGCTGGGAGAACTCGTCGAGCATCACCGGCTTGTCGTCGAGGGTCTCGACGGCGCGGTTGGTGAGGTAGGTCTTGCCGACGCCGTTGAGGCCCTCGGCGGAGATCAGCGGGCCGCGGTGGCAGCGGAGTTGGTGCGGTGTGGTGGTCATGCTGCGGTGTCCCATCGGGGAGGGCGGGCCGCGGGTGCGGCGGCGGCGCGGGCTCTGGCGGTGTGCGGTCAGCCGCTCCACGTGGCGCTGGCGTGGGTGATGGCGGCGGCGTAGCGGTCGAGGCCCGCTTCGTCGTCGCGGTCCGTGAGGACGATGGCCAGGGTGCGCTCCAGGATCTGGGCGGCGCCGCGGCACGGCGGCCGGGCGCCGCCACTGAACATAGGGCGCGTATCGCACGGGATGAGGTGGAAGGTGCCGGTGGAGTTCGGCACGCCGATGCGGGCGAGGTGGTCGGCGAAGGCGCGCGGGCGCGGCAGGCCGATCGACAGGAGCGGGGAGTAGTGGTTCCACGTCTCGTCGGTGGCCGAGCGGATCGGGGTGAGACCGCGGGCGCCGGCCAGGGCGTGCAGAAGGTGGGTGCTCTGGGCGCGGCGGCGCTCCAGCAGGGCCGGGAGGCGGTGGAGGTTGGCGTGGGCAAGCGCGGCGAGGGGCTCGGCCAGGCGGGCGTTGACCGCGAGGTGCTGTTGGGGGCGCTCGCCGGGCGGCGGTGTGAGCCAGTGCCCGCGAAAGGCCCGGGCCCGGGCGGCGAGGTCGGCGTCGTCGGTCACGACGAAGCCGCCCTCCCCGCTCCAGAGGATCTTGCCGTCCTTCATGCTGAAGCACCCGGCGCTGCCAGCCGTGCCGGCCGCGGTGCCGGCGCGGGAGGTCCCGCCAGCCTGGGCGGCGTCCTCCACCACGGCCAGGCCGTGGCGGGAGGCGAAGGCGGCCAGGGCGGCCGGATCGCCCATCCGCCCCCACAGGTGCACCGGGACGATCGCCCTGGTGCGGGCGGTGACCTTGGCGGCGGCATCCGCGTAGTCCACGTCGAAGGTGGCGGGGTCGCTGTCGACGAACACGGGGGTGGCGCCGAGCTGGACGACGGGCGCGGCGGTCATGACCACGGTGAGCGCGGGCACCAGGATCTCGTCGCCCGGGCGGATGCCGGCGGCGAACAGCGCGGCGTGCAGCGCTGCGGTCCCGGAGTTCACCGCGACCGCGTACCGGGTGCCGAACACGCCGGCCAGATCGCGTTCGAAGGCTTCGGCGCGGGCGGCGCGGGCCGGATCGGGCATGTCGGCCAGCGCCGCCAGCACCGGCATCCAGCCGGTCCGCCGCAGGCAGCGGGGGCACGGTGCTCATGTCCCCACCCGGCCCAGGAGACGGGGCATGCCGGGCACGAGCGGGGTCATGTTGACGCAGTCCCGGGAGAAGTGCGAGCAATCCGTGCACGCCGGGCGGCCGTCGAACAGGGTCCGCGCGTCGGCGCCGACGATCGTGCGCCACGCCGCCGGCGGTGTCGCGGCGATCCGCCGGTCGGAGGGACAGTCCCACACCGTGCCGTCGGGCTGGACGAAGAACAGCTGCGCCCCGCCGAAGCATTGCTCGACGCGGCCGCTGTCCTGGGTGGCGATCGATGCGAGGAACTGCTGGACGTAGGCGGGTCCGGGCAGGGTGAGGCCGCCGGGGTCCTGTTGCAGGCGCTGCAGCTCCTGTTCGACGGCGGGGACGTCGGCGGCGGTGTGGCAGCGTTCGGCGAAGAGTTTGTGGTCGGTGGGCAGGGAGATGAGCTGGGGGACGTAGTAGTCGACGCCGATCTCGGCGGCCAGGCGGGCGACGTCGGTGATCTCCTGGGGGCGCTCGCGGATGACGACCGTGTAGATCCCGACGCGGGGGCCCGCACCGGTGCCCCGCTCGTCCAGGAGGGTGCGGATGCCGGCCAGGACCTCACGGTGGCCTACGCGGCCGGAGTGGGAGGGCCGCAGGTGGTCGTTGACGGCGGCGCGCGCTGTCGAGGGACACCGAGACGCCGTCGACGCCGAGTCCGACGAGCGTGCGGGCGAGGCCGGGGCGGGTGAGGGGCACACCGTTGGTCGCGATGACGACCTCGCACCCGGCTTCCTTGATCGTCTTGATCACGCTGAGGGTGGGCAGCCAGTCCAGCGGCTCGCCGCCCGCCAGGACGACCCGCTCGACCGGCGAGTGGGCCAGGGAGCGCGCGAACGCCTCCAAGTCGGTGCGGTCGAGCTTCTGTGGTGTGCCTACTCCCTGTAACGGTTGATCTCTCCGGAGCGCCTTCCGAGATCGTCCGGAAATGGCCGACGACGGCGACGTTCGGGGCGATGGTTCTGGGCTGTGCGCGAGGTACTGCTCCAGCTGGAAGAGCTGATCTTCCTGTCGGATTCGGAGATCAGGGTGGTGTCGGGTGCAGGACGACGGCGACGTGATCCGGATCGGTGTCAGATCCCGGACGGCCAAGGCTCGCTGCCCGGGCTGCGGGAGCTGGTCGGGGCGGGTACACGGCTCCTACCTGTGGTTTCCCGCCGATCTTCCCGTGGCAGGGCGGCGGGCGGTGCTGCGGCTGCGGGTCCGGCGGTTCACGTGCGAGGACGCCTCATGCGAGCGGCGTACGTTCGTCGAGCAGGTCACGGGCCTGACCCGCCGACACAGCCAGCGGACCGAACGAATGCGGTCGGCGCTGGCCGAGGTCGGACTCGCGGTGGCCGGCCGCGCCGGTGCCCGGCTGGCCGACGTCTTCGGGGCGAAAGCCAGCCGGAACACGGTCCTGCGACTGGTCGACGCGCTCCCGGAGCCTCAGCCGCGGACCCCGCGGGTGGTCGGCGTCGACGAGTACGCGATGCGCAAGGGACGTGTCTACGGGACCGTCCTGGTCGACGTCGAGACCCGCCGCCCGGTCGACCTGCTGCCGAATCGCGAGGCAGCCACCGTCGCGGCCTGGCTGGCCGAACGCCCGGGGATCGAGGTCGTCTGCCGTGACCGTGCTCCGTTCTTCGCAGAGGGCGCCAGCATCGGGGCACCCACCGCCGTCATGATCCGCCAGCGTGGGCCACCGAGGCCACCGAGGACCACTTCCGGCCGATCCGCACCGACGACGGCCACATGGGTGCTTTGCTCGAATAGGCGGCCTGCCGTCGGACGGGTCGGCCGCAGGAACTGGTGCCGTCGGTCCGATGCCGGGTCAGCACCGTTCGGACGTGGTCACACGGTGAGGTCGACGGCCGGGATGGGCCGTACTTCGGCGAGGACTGCCGCGCCCGCGGCGGTCAGCTCGCCATGGCCGTCCGGGCCGGAGGTGATCCAGCCAGACAGCAACAGGTCCGCGGCCGTCTGGGCGTTGGCCGTGCCGTCGGCGGCACGCCAGCGGCCCCGATGGTGCAGCAGCAGGCCCTCGCCGGCAGCGGCCAGCAGCGCGGTGTCGGCATCGGTGAGCGCCCGGTCCGCGGTGATGAGCACGGCCACGTTGCGGGACCGTGCCGCGTCGACTTGCTGGGTCACGAGGCCGTCCACGGCCTCCAGGGTGCGGCGCATGTCCAGATGTGCCACGGCTTCGGCGTCCTCGTCGCAGGAGACGTCGGTGTGGGCCAGGCGCAGGCTTCCGATCGCTTCGCACTTCTCCAGGACGTACCCCGAGCGCGGGGGCACCACCCGGCCGTCCTGCCTGTCCAGAGGCTGGTACGGCATGAAGCCCGCGGCGCGCAACGCGGCATGGACTGCAGATTCCCGGGGCTGGCAAGTCACTCGCAACTCTCTCGTCCCCTTGCCCTCCCTGCGCCACTCGCGCGGGGTCGAGCGAGGGCCGTTGGTCGGCCGCCGGACAGGAAGTTGTCCGTCGTCACTCGAAGGAGTGGAAAGACGCTTTTCGGACGGTGAGCCGAGCTACCTGATAGTTGCCTCCGGTTGGTATGGGTACGGGCACGTCCGGGCGAGATGCTCACCGATCGGCACGTGCGTTCAGCGTCTGGGTGATGACGGCTTCGCTGGTGAGCAAGGCGGAGGACAGCTGCCTGCGCAGGCTGAGGGGGATCGTGCGGTGCCCGAGGGCGCACAGGTCCACCGCGTCCTCAAGCAGCCGGGTCTGCCGGTCGGTTAGGAGGGTGGCGCAGCCGTGATGGGCGAGGATTTCGCGGGCCGCGTACCCGTCGCGGGTGTCCGCGATGTGGTCGGCCAGGGCTGACGCCTCGGTCGGGATGCCGGGGTGGCTTCCGTGGTCTGCGTCGACGGCTGAGAGCAGGAGGCGGGTGTGGAAGACCGCCAGGTCGGCCCGGTGGTCGAGTCGGGAGAGGTGGTCGAGCAAGGTGGTCATGTCGCTGGTGGTGTGTCGGTGGCCGGCCGGGTGGCAGAGGGCGGTGAGGCAGGCGGTGACGGCGTTCTCCCAGGGTTCGCCGGGGGTGGTGTCGGCGAGGAGTTGCTGTGCACCGTGGTGGTCGCCGGTGGTGGCACGGGCGAGGATGGCGACCTGGCGGCCGTCGAGCATGTGGGTGCCGATGCCGCGGTGCTCCTCGATGTGTGCGAGGGCGTGTGGCCAGCGGCCGGCGGTGGTGAGGGCGCGGGTGCCGTCGGCGATGACGACCCGCCACAGCCACTGGCGTACTTCGTCGCGGTCGGCGTCGGTGGCGGTGAGGTCGGCCGGTACGTGGATGCCGTCGAAGGTGGCGGCGGTGGCGGCGGTGACCGTGCGGTAGAGGGTGAGCAGGAGTTGGTGGCCCTGGTCGGTGCGGCCAGCCCGTATGTGGAGCCGGGCGAGATTGACGATCGGCTCCAGGGCGCGGATGGCGTCCATGCCGGCGAGCGGGGTGTGCTGGAGGTAGGCGGCGGCGTGCTGGTAGCACCACTGGCGGGCGAGGTCGGGCAGGTCCAGGTCGGAGGCCAGGAGGGCGGCTTGGTTGAAGACGCTTGAGGCCAGGCCCTGGTAGGCCTGGGTCCGGGCTGTGTCGGCGAGTTCGGTGAGCTTGTCGACGCGGGTGTGGAGGGGCAGGCAGGGCGGGCGTACCCGGGCGACGAGAGGGAAGCGGCGGGCTGTCGCTCCGTGCGGGTCCATGCGTCCTCCCGGACGGCGGTGGCGGACTGGGACGCGGGGTCCTGCCGCTCGCCGGTCGGCGAGCGGCAGGACCCGGTGCTGGGCGGACGAGCGTGGGTCAGTGCCAGTCGACGACGATCCGGTTCAACGGGGTGTCGAAGATGAAGCGGCCCGGGGCGGGGGCGACGGGCGCGCCGTCGAGGGGGTGGAGCTCGAATTGGGCCTCGCGGTCGCGATACTCGCGGTCCCAGGTCCGCATGGCGTCGGCGACGCGGTTGGCCAGCTCGTCGCTGCCGGGCCCGTGGCCGACGACGCCGAACTCCCAGAGCTTGCCGCCCTCGGGGGTGCGCTGGTCGGACAGGCGCCGGGCGAGGTAGGTGAGGGCGCCGCCGTCGAACACCGCGGTGGAGCTCGGGTAGGGGTCGTCGGTGAGGAGGCCGCCGCGGGCTTCACGCGTGAAGGGCATCTGGTTCAGGCCGCTGGGCAGCGAGCAGGACAGGAACAGCTCCATCCACTCCGGCGACTCCATCGCCCGGTAGAGGACGCCGGACCACACCTCGGTGCGGGGCTGGTCCAGGACGTCGGCCAGGGCCCGGGCTTCGACCGGCTGCTCGCTGTTGGTCTGCAGGCGCACCAGGCCGCTGGAGGTCACGGGGATGATGCGGCGCTCGTCGTCGGCGATGCCCCGGCGCAGCGGCATGAAGGTGTTCATCTCGCTGCTGATGGAGGCCCATACGCCGTCGGGGCGTTGCTTGTAGGCGATGGAGCGGGAGACGCTGCCGCGAAGTCGCTGGGGGACGAGGAGCAGGCCGTCGGGGGCGAGTTGGGTGAGCCAGGCGTGGGGGATGCCGTGGGCGCCGACGGTGGCGATGATGCGGTCGTAGGGGGCGCCGTCGGGCTGGCCGAGTGCGCCGTCGCGCTGCAGGACGGTGACGTTGTCGAATCCGGCGGCGACGAGGTGGGAGCGGGCGCCTTCCACGAGGTCGGTGTCGACGTCGATGGTGGTGACGTGGCCGGTGGGGCCGACGAGGTGGGCGAGGAGGGCGGCGTTGTAGCCGGTGCCGGCGCCGAGTTCGAGGATCTTGTCGCCGGGCTGGGGCTGCAGCTGCTCCAGCATGAGGCCGACGATGCCGGGCTGGGAGGCGCAGCTGATGGAGGTGCCGTCGTCGTCCTGCTTGATGTCGACGGTCCAGTTGGCGTAGGCCTGTTCGAGGGGGGCCTTGGGGACGAAGAGGTGGCGGGGGACGGTGCGCATCGTGTTCTCGATGCGGGGGGTGCGGACGCGTCCCTCCTCGATGATCTGGTCGATCAGGGTGTTGCGGAGGTCTTCGGCGGTGGCGGCGGTGTCGATCGTGTCGCTGTTCACGTCGCCGAGGCTAGTGCTGTCGGGGTTGGCCCCGGGGTGCGACGCGGTGGTGTTGCTCGTTCCCATGACTGCTGCTTTCGCTAGTGCTGACATGGCGCTCTGGTCCTCCAGGGGGAGGCCGGCGCGGTTGGCGTGGAAAATGACGTGGTGGGCCAGGACGGCGCGCAGGCCTCGGGTGAGGCGGCCGCGTCTGGCGAGGTAGGCGAGGGTCAGGCCGGCCTGCTCGAAGGCGAAGACCCACGCGGTGTGCTCCGCGAGCGGGCCGCCCGGGGTACAGAGCAGGCGGGTGTCGGCGCTCATGAGGTGGCGCATCGCCGATGCCGTGTCGGCGGCCCGGTCGGGCGGGATCGGCGCCGGGTCGGGGCGCAGGTCGGCGACCTTGGCCCAGACGTCGCCCTGTTCGTACCAGTCGAGGCCGGCGGCGCGCATCATGGCGCCGGTCAGCAGGATGGCGCTCTCGCGGCGGCCCAGGTGCCGGGCGGCAGGCGCGGGGGCGTAGGTGAGTAGGTGGCGGCTGTCGTGGTGGAAGAGGGTGTGGGCGGCGTCCATGGCCTCGGGGCCGCCGAAGGCGAGGGTTTCGGGCTCGTAGATGCCGTGGTTCCAGGAGACGATCCGGCCGGTGGCGGTGAGGTTGTCGAGCAGGTCGGTGATGGCCGCGGGGGCGGTGTCGGCCTGGTAGCGCAGCGGCCAGGGCTGCTTGTTCATGTACCACCAGCGGTGGACAGCTCCTTCGGCTTCGGCCGTGGCCAGGGCCGGGCGGAGGATGTCGGTGATGACCTGTTGGGCGCTCTGGCGGTCGGGGAATTCGATGGTGTGCTGGTGCCAGGAGGCGGGGGGCATCCGGGGTCCTCAGGAGGGTGGCGGGCGGTCAGGAGATGAGCAGGCAGGTGTCCCAGGCGGAACTGGGCGGATCGGTGGTGCCGGCGGCGAGGGTGGCCAGGGCGACGCCGGCCGCGCCGTCGAGAAGTCCGGGGCCGGCGTCCGGCGCGTCCACCAGGGCGACGGCCGCCGCCGGCTTTACTTCGGTGAGCAGCGCCGGGATGAGGGCGCGCAGGCGGGAGGCCGTTTCGGGGAGGGCGTCGTGGGCGGTGCGGGCGGCGATGTGGGCGAGACCTGCGAAGCCGTGGCACAGGGAGATGTCGGTGGTTGCGGCGAGCTGGGCGGGGTCGGTGAGGGCGTCGGCGAGGGCGTTCTCCGCCGCGAGCTGGCGGGCGTGGTCGCCGAGGGCGATGGCGGCCAGTTGCTGGGCGCGGCCCACGCCGGCGGTGCCGTAGCACCAGGAGGGGCGCAGCGGTGCGTTCGGCTCGGCACGGTTGGTGCGCAGTTCGGTGCGGGTGATCCAGTAGGGCCAGGTCGGTCCGCGGTCGGTGTTCTGGCGCCAGCGGTCCAGCCAGGCGCAGATCGTGCGGATGGCGTCGAGGTGGCCGGGGACGGCGGTGCCGCGTCGGGCCGCGAGAGCGAGCAGGCTCAAAACACCAGTAATGCCATGGGCGGCGCCGGTGTTGGCGTGGCCGTCGGGGAAGCGGGGGTCGGGCCGGCCGGAAGGGCCGGATGTGGTCCACCAGCCGGGCAGTTCCCGCCCGTCGGCGGTGAGCGGGTCGGTCAGGCGCACCAGGTACTCGAGGACGGCCCGGCAGGCGTCACTGTCGGGGTCGCGGTGCAGCAGGCGGGCGCCGTAGCCGGTGAGGCCGTGGATCGCGTCGAACTCGGCGACGGCTGGCGGGTGTCCTTGGTCGATGCGGCGGTGCGCGGCGGCGAGTCGGCGGTGGGCGTCATCGGCGAGCTGTCGGTCGAGGGCGTGCAGGGGGCGCTGATAGGAACCGGGGAGGTGGTCGCCGGCGCAGGCCAGGGCGTGCCCAAGGGCCGGTGCGCCGTGGTAGGGGTGGCTGTCGGGTCCGCTGGTGACGGGCGCCCGGGCGGTGGCTGCGAGCCAGTCATGGGCCCGCTGCCAGGGCCGCAGGCCGGCCGCGGCGAGTTCGACGTGGAGCAGCGCGATTCCGGGGATGCCGTGGGCGAGGGACTGACGCCACCAGTCCTTGGCCCGGTAGGCGGCCGGGGCAGCGTCAGGGTGGGCGAGGCGATCGGCGATGTCCGTGGCAAGGCCCTGTGCGGGGTCGGTGGTCATGCGCTCCCCCTGGTGGTGCGGGCCTTCCAGGCGAGGGCGGCGGCCCGCGCGAGGTACAGACAGGCGGCCTCCTCGGGGAAGTCAACGGCGACGGCGCGCACAAAGTGGACGTGCAGCAGGGAGCCGAGCACGTCGTCGACGGCGATCCCGTGGGTGTCGGGGCCGGGCAGGTGCGCGCGGTAGGCGGCCAGCGCCACGTCGCGTTCCACCCAGGCCTGGACGATGGCGCCGCCGCCCGGAACGGAGCGCAGGGCCGCCCAGTCGCTACGCGGGTCAGCGAGGTGCACCGCCTCGGTGAACTGCGCGCGGGGCACCCGGGTCGGGGCGGCGGGCGGGACGTGGTCGATGATCCAGTCGGCGCCGGCGGCGGTACTACCCAGGAACGCCGCGGCGATGGCGATGCTGTGCGCGGCGACCAGGGCCCGCCGGTTCGGGCGCGCGGGCTGGCGCAGCTGGGCGAGCAGGGCACGCGAGTCTGCGCGGAAGACGTTCTCGGCGCCGCTCCAGGCCGCACCTGCGCCCCAGCGGCCCCACTCCGGGTAGGAGACGGGGTAGCGAACCTCGCGCAGCAGTGCGGCGTGGTGCAGTTCGTCGGCCCAGGTGCTGACCGTGGCGGCCACCGGGGCGAAGTCGGTGGGGTCGGGCAGGGCGATACGCAGCCGCAGGTGCTGGTCGGGGTCGCGGAACCGGACGTACCACCAGGGCGGCTGGCCGAGCCGGTCGAGGAGGGCCGGGAGGTGTTCGGCCAGGATGGTGTCCTGGCGTCGGATGTCGCCGTAGAGGCCGGCGAGCAGGACGGTTGAGGTGGCGGGCGTCTGCCCGTGATCGCGATGGATCGTCCGCCGCTGTGTCGGTGCGGGCAGCGCCGGCCACTGCGGCGGCCGCACGGCCTTGAGCGGCACGACGACTTCGTGGGCCCGGCCCTCGCACCAGCCGGCCTCCCGGGCAGCCTCGGTGAGCACCGCCTCCGTGCCAGTGTCGAGGTGGGCGCGCAGCAGCGCCCGGGGGCCGGCCTCGTCCAGGTCCAGGGGCAGCAGCCGGTCCCCCTCGGTCAGCGCGACCTGCTGCGGCACACGGCGCCCGGAGCGCCAGGCGGCGAACGCTGCGTCCCACTCGGCCCACGGGCGGGTGCGGGCCGGCAGGTCGGCACTCTCCAGGCGCCAGCGGGCCGGGGAGAGGATGGTGCGGCCGTGGCGCAGGCGCGGAAGGAACGGCATGGTCCGCGCCGCACCCCAGTCGAAGAGGGTCACCGCGGCGTTCTGGGCGCGGCCGAGTTCGGTGAGGAAGCGGGCGAGCGGCGGGGTGTGGGTGTGGGGGTTCAGCGCGTGCATCGCGACGGCCTCCACGCGGTGCCCGAGCGTCGGTGCGGCCAGGTACATCCGCCGGCCGTCGCAGCCCACGGCCAGGTCGTGCAGGGTCAGTACGCCGTCGCCGGGCGGCCGGTGCTCCTCCAGGGTGATCACGGTCGGCAGGATCCGCGGGGCCCGGGTGACGTGCGCGGTGTCCGGCTCCAGCGGCGGGAAGGACAGCTGGGCGGCCACGGTGGTGTCGTCGGCGCCCGGCAGGTCCGCCAGCTCGGCGATCAGTGCGGCGCGGTGGGCCGGGTCCAGCGCCTGCAGGAACCGGCCGATGCCCACGCCGGCACCCCGCGAGACGCTCACGACCTCCAGCTCGAACCTCCCCCGCTCCAGGTCCGTCGTGCTGGCGGCGTGCACACGCACCCCCACCTCCAGGTGCGGTGGCAGCCGTACCCGCTCCGGGCCGAGGGAGAGGGAGGCCAAGATGGCTTGGTCCAGGACCACTTCGTCGCGGCCGTCCAGTGCCGCGCCCTGGGCGAGGCGAACCAGGGCCTCGTCGCGGCTGGTGAGCGTGGGGCGGCGCTCGCCGGCCGTCGAAACGGGGTAGCCGTCGGGGAAGCCGATCCCGCTGTCGGCGACGACGTCCGTCACCGGCACCATCGAGCCGATCCCGAACCGCTCGTAGAACCGCTGGTGGTACGCCTTCCAGGCGGCGGTGCCGTAGGGGGTGGCGCTGACCTGGGCCAGGACCAGGGCGGCACGCTCCACCTCGCGGGCAACCCCTTCGGGCAGAGTGACGGCGGCGTCCAGTCGCAGGTCCACCGCCAACGGGTGCCGCTCGGTGGGGAGCAGGGCGCTCATCCGCGCGACCGCGACCTGACGGGCTGGGCGGGCCTGCGCGGCGGGCCGCGTGCTGCTGTCCTGAAGGGTCTCGTGGAGGTCGCGCAGCTGGGAGGTGAGGTCGGCGACCGGGGCGATGGTGGCGGCGCCGGCGGCCTCCAGCTGAGCCACGAGGTGTCCCAGGGCGTCGGTCGACGTGGCCGGCGCGTGCAGTGCGGTGATCAGCACGCGTCGGGCGATCAGTTCGTCGAGAAGAGCGGTCACCCGCCGGCGGCCGGCGGCGGGAAAGTCCGCGAGGAGCTTGGCGGTCAGGTCGTCCAGAAGTACCGGAGTGCGGGCCATCGCCAGGGCGGCGCTGACCGGTTCGGTGTGGCGCAGGGACACCTCGACCGCTGCGGCTCGCTGCCCGTCCGGATTCGACTGGTACGGCACGATCAGCCGGTCCCCGCGGACCTGCAGCCGCTGTTGGCGAGGGCCGGGAGCCGGCCCCGCAGCTCTGGGCAGGCTTCAAGGCGGGCGATCATGCCTGCCAGCCAGTACGCGGAAGCGGCGGCGACCGCCTGGTGGTCCTCCCCCCAACGGACCGAGGCGTCCGCGCCGAAGTGGGCGGTCGTCACGCCGGCGAACAGTCCGAAGGGCGTGGCGCGGCCCGTCGCTCGCAGCAGGTAGCGGGCGAGGGCCAGGGCCACGCGGCGAACATCACGGGCCGGCGGGGCGGCGGCAGTGACCAGGGTGTGTACCTGCGCGGCGAGTACGGGGCTGGCCAGGTGCAGCCCCTCGGCGAGGTCGTCCAGCTGCCACACCGCGCGCACCCACTCGACCTGTGCCGCTGTGGTCGTCGCGTCGGGGGTGGGGTCGGTCAGGTCGGGCCACGGCGGCAGGTCCCGGGCGGGGTGGGCGACGGCGCGTACCAGCGCCATGCTGCCGGATCGGAACGCCTGGGTCTGAGCAGCCACGGGAACCTCCGTACGGTCGCGGTGTGGGAGGGGACGGTCGGTGCCGCCGTGGCGGCACCGACCGGTGGTGCTGGGGGGACGGTCAGGCGACGCCGGTGGTGCAGGCGCCGCAGGTGGAGCCGCAGTTGTCGCCGGTGATGTTGACCAGGCGGGCCGCGTCGGCGACCTCCACGACGGTGACGTCCAGGTCGAAGCCGTCCGACGTGGCGCCCTGCAGGTCCTGCGGGTTCACCTGGGTGGTGCCGTGCGTGATGCTGTGGCTCATGCCAACTCCTGTTCAAGAAACGGTTGTTGTCGCTCTGGATCAAGCGCCTCTGTTCGGAGCGTAGTCATCCGATCACGCTCGCGGGCGGCTTTTGGCCACCCCTGTGAGGCGCACTGCCTGGTGGTCCTACATCGCGAACCTCCTGCCGGTGATTGGGCGGGCCGGTCCCAGGACGAACCGGCCCCCGAACGCTGCTCCTGACCCCTGATTCCGCGGGGTCGCGGTGTCGTGTCACACATCGCGGGCCAGAAGCGATCGGGCTGTGCGCACCGGCCGAAAGCCGGTTTGCCGGGGACACCGAGGGGTGGTGGTGTCGTGCCGGCTCCGCCGTCCGAGGCACCCGATCGGGCCCCCGAGGCGGAAGCAGAGAAGAGCTCAGGCCGCCCGCACCACAACCGGGTGCTGGCGAGTTCAGGCGGGCGGGTGTCCGTTGGTGAGGTACACCGGCGCGAATGGGTCGGTGAGGCGGTCCACGGCGTGTTGCACCCGGCTGCGGTTCTCGGCGCAGCACAGCGCGACGTTCGTGGACGGCTCGAATCGCAGGTTGTCGTGGGTTTCGCCGGGTTTGGGCAGGTTGTCGAGATCCTCTTTGGCGGGAATCCCGCCGTCGAAGAGGAACCACAGGGCCTCGGTCCGGTCGTCGCCGGCGGTCACGGCGTCGACGACCAGGAGCGTGAGCGTGTCGAACTTCAGGCTGACGTCGTGAAAGCCGGCCCGGCGGGCGACGTCGTGCGGCGGCTCGTCCTTGAGCGCTCGCATGGTGAGCAGATTCCACGCGTTGTCGTCCCGCAGGTTGCTGGAGGCGAGGAGGACGTCGCCGACCGGGTTGCGGACCAGGACCTGGGCGTAGACGAGGCGGCGCGGGGGGAACCTGGGGTCGATGTCGGAATGGTCGGGGAACCGCACGGACGTGTCTCTCCTGTCGGTTTCGGGTGGCCGGGCGCGGGGCGCGGTGTCAGGGGCGCCGGATGGTGGTGCAGGGACAGGGGTGCGGGCGGGGCAGGGCGTTCAGGGAGTGCAGCACGTACACGGCGTGGGCGCCCTTGTCGATGCCGAGTCCCTTGTGGAGCCGGTCCATGTGGGTCTTGATCGTGCCGAGCGCGAGGTTGTGGCGTCGGGCGATCTCCTCCAGGCGCAAGCCCTGCGCTCGCTGGGTGGCGACGAGTAGCGTCGTGGGGCCGAGGCCCTTCTCGGGCCATCGGGCCTCGGTGCTCGGCGGCAGCAGGCCGGCGCGGAACGCGACGTCTACGGCCTGGATGCGGCTGCGGGCGGGCAGCCTCTGGTAGAGGGTGGCTGTCCAGCGGATGAGGTTGGCATCCGTGCGGCCGGTGAGGGTCGCGATCTGCGGGTTGGTCAGGCCGTGGGCGATCAGGCTGAGCAGCTGGTGCAGGTCCGGCCGCAGGCTGGCCTGCTTGCCGCATGCGGGGCAGGGGTGGCCGGTCACCATCGGCACAGCGGGCACGGGTGGACTCCGAGGGTCGGGACGCGGTTCGCATGGCCGGCCGCGAGCGTGTCGGCCGGCTGGTCAAGGTCGGGGTGGCCCGGGGAGATGTTCTCCCCGGGCCCCTGCTCCGGTGCCCCCGCGGTTGCGGGACCTTGGGCACCTCGCCGAGCAGGTGATTCGGTACCGGCCGGGAGGCTGGTGCCGGTGGCGGCCCCGCGGGGCCGGGTCCTCCCCAGGTCCCGGGCTCCCACGTGGTGGCCGCCGATCTGCCGCCGCACTTTCTTCCCCGGACGGCAGAAGGATCGGTCAGCCGGCCGCCGTGGTGGCGTAGGCCTTGGCGAGGATGGCAGGGTCGGTGCCGGTGATGTCGCCCATGGTGGGCAACTGGTCGGGGTGGGTCAGCAGGTGCAGAACCAGGTCGTGGCCGCCGAGGTCGTGCAGCGCGGTCACGAGACCCTCGCCAAGGTCGTACGGGCTCTTCCTGCCCTCGTGCATGTTCTGGCCCAGGCTCCACAGCAGGCTCACCTCCGGCTCGCCGTCGATTCGCCCGACGCTGGCCTGACCGCAGTACTCGACCATGGCCCTGCGCTGGACCCACTGGGCATGCCCCTCATAGACCGGCTGCGCGGCGACCAGCTGGTCCTGCGGCAGCCCGGCGACCTGGAGCCGCACGCCGGAGATGACGTGCGTCCACGGCATGGCCGGCCAGACCAGCAGCTGGCTGGTGTGGACGAGCTCGTGAGTGAACGCACCAACCAGATTGCGGTCGGTGGCGCGCGTGGAAGCCAGGGCGGCGGGCACAACGACGAGTTCCAGACTGCCGTCCAGGCGCAGCGCGACGGCTCCCCTGACGCCCGGCCACATCCGTGCGGCCATGCCGCCCAGGGCGTTGCGGCCTATCTCGATCTGCCCCAGGACCGCGGCCTGTTCGGGCGAGCCGGCGCCGAAGTCGTCGGCGGCGCGCCTGGCGCCGGCCTCGGCGTGCTCGGCCATCAGGTCGACGAAGCCGTCCGGGTGGACCAGCCGTACCGCTATCTCTTCGGGTAGGGACAAGCTCGAATGGCGCTCGGCCAGCGGCGCGGCGAGGTTGAGGAGGCGGTCCACGCGGTCGAGCACCGCAGTGGCGGCGTCCGCTTCGTTGTGGATGGTGAAGGTGGGAGTCATGGTGTCTTCCGGTTCGAAATTGGTGGTGTGTGTCGTCCGATGGCTGGCAGGCGAGGCACCCGCCGCCCAGCGGCCCGCCAGCCTGGGAATCAGACCCCGGGCGGCGGAGCTCGTCATCACCGCTGCGCCTGCAGCAGTGTCGTGCTCGCGTGCAGCGCCCCGCAGACACGGCGCAGCGCCTCCAGCGGCTGGTCGGGTTCGGCGCCGGCCAGTTCCAGGTCGGCGGCCTCGTCGAGCCAGTCCCTGCACTCGTGCAGGAACGTCAGCGCGTCGGCGGCCAGGCCCAGGTGGACGCCAGCGCGTACCAACGCGGCGCAGGCCTCGGCCAGGCGGTCGGTCGACGGCTGGAGGAGCGTCGGGGCGCCCCAGCGGCGCAGGTCCGCAGCGATGCGGGTGCGCGCTTGGTCGGCGGTCAGCCGTAGCAGATCGTCCACGTCGGCCGCCGGTACCAGCCCGGCGTCCAGACGTGCCGGCACGACCGACCCGTTGTCCACTCCCACCCCGCACGTTCCTTTCGCTGTCGTTGCGACTGCCCCCGCTGGTTACGACGGGGCCCGGTCCCGTCCGCGAGCTCGGGCCCCGGCCGGTGTGGCCTGCCGCCGCGTCTCTTTCAGGCGTGGCGGTCGGCCGGACGCGGCTCCCCGCAGGGAGCGCGGGGAGGTACGGCGTTCGCGGTGAACATGGCGTGCCCACGGGGGTGGGGCACGCTGTTCTTCCGCGGCCCGGTGAGGGACCGGGGGTGTGATCCCTGGCGGGTCAGAGCCGCTGATCGACCGCCAGGGATCCTAGGGCGCCGGCCCCATCAGCCGGCGGCTCTTCGGCCAGCGGCGATGAACGCGGCCGCGGTCATGGACCACGGTCGGTCGGTGATGGGGGCCGCGCCAGCGTCGTCCGTGGCGAAGTGCGCGTACTCCGCGGCCACGGCGCGCAGCACGGTCAGGATGTCCATGAGGCGGCCGATGCCGTCGGGCTCGATCAGCCAGCGCGGCGCCCGCCGGACTTCCAGGGCCCGGCCGGGCGGCGGGCACAGCAGCGCCCCGTTCCCGAGCAGGCGCACGCCGGGCTGGTCGACGGTCATCGTGGTCGGCGCGACGAAGAACTCCACCGTGCCGCGGCCGACGCTGTGCAGCACGGGCCCGATCGGCTCCAGCCGCTGCACGGCCCGTATCCCGAGCGTCGCGGTCACCTGCACGGCAGCGAGGTGGTGCAGCGGGATCTCGGCCGGGCCTCCGGTGGCCCAGGTGTCCAGACAGGCGACCGCGTCGCGGTGAAAGCCGGCGAGCCAGCGCAGCCCGGCGACGTTGGCGGGCGGGATGGCGGACGGTAAGGCGTGCACGGTCGTCCTCTCGCGGTCGTTCGACGGGGTTCGGATCAGGCCCGGCTGCGTGCGGGCAGCCGATGGGACAGGCGGAGTCGGCAGCGGATGAGCGCGGCGCGCTCGGCCCGGCGGCGCCGGCCGGGGACGGGGACCGTGGCCCAGAAGGACCGACCCCGAGGGCGGTCGTCCACGCCGCTGGCCGTGGCGTACACGGCCAGGACGGCCGGGAGCCGGACGGTGCACAGCGTGCTGAGCCGATAGCCGCGACGGGGGCAGGCGGTGACGCCGGTCATGACCTCCACGGTGAGCGCCCCGCAGACCGCGGAGAGCCGCACCGTGACCGTCTGCCCTCGGACGCCGAGGAGCAGCGCGGCCGCGAACAGGTTGCTCACGACCACGCGCGCGACGTCCTCCACCTCCGCGTCGAGCGCGAAGCCCCAAGCGGCGAGCTGACGGAGCACCCGCTCGCGCAGGCCTCGGGCCTGGGAGGCATGAGCGACGACGAGGAGCTGCACCTGGTGCACCACGGCCCCTACGGGCCAGCCGGGTCGGCGTGCTGCTCGATCCAGGCCGACAGCTGATCGAGCAGGGGTGCGGGCCCGTGCCCGAGGTCGACCAGCTGCACCCCATCGGGGCCGGCCGGCCACGCGGAGGCGGCCACCGTCGGCCAGGAACAACCGGCCAGCGCCAGTGCCGCCCTGAAGCGGACCGCGGCCCGCTCGGCTTGCTCAGTGTCGACGCTCATCACGCCGCCGCGGTCGGGGTCGAGGACCGCCGGCCGATCAGGTGCTGCGGGCCGTGCTCGCGATCGTCCGCGCGGGAAGGTCTCTGCGAACGGGGGCGAGCATCACCATAAGGTGCGTGCACGACATACCTCCGAGGGGATCCGCTGCCAAGTTAGGGGCGTGCAGGGTGTTCGGGGTGGCGGCCAACCGGCCGCGCAGCATGGCGAGATGGCTTGTTCACCCTTGCTTCCAGGCATGTTCAGGCACTACGGCCGCGATCACCCACCGAAGGCGGGCATTTGCGAGGCGTTACATGGAGGATGGCGGCTGACCCCCCGTCAGTGCAAGTCGTTCTTCCAAATTTGCGAATTCTCATTTCGAGGCCCTGGTCACGCTGCCACACACCGGAGGTGGCTGGCGGTGCACTCCACCGACCGGGCACACTTGCCGTCTGAGTGTCCTGTGGGGAGAGATGGGGGTATCCATGACGGCAGCCACGGTCCGCCGACGCCAACTCGGCAGCCAGCTCCGCGCGATCCGCGAAGGACTGAACCTCACACTGGAGGATGTCGAGCAGCGCACTGGCATCACGGCGGCGAAGCTGTCTCGGATAGAGACGGCCAAGTCGGCAGCCAAGCCGAACGACGTCGACAAGCTCGCTCGCACGTACGAGTGTGATGGCCAACTGCACGAGTCACTCGTGAGAGTTGCGCGCGACGGCAACAAGCGCGGCTGGTGGGTCAACTACGGTGGGGCGCTGGCGCCATGGCTGTCTGATCAGATCAGCCTGGAGGAAGCTGCCACGTCGTTCCGGACCTACCAGGTCCAGTTGATCCCAGGGCTGTTCCAGACAGCGGGGTACGCCCGCGCCGTTCACAGTCGCTTGGCCATCGGCGCGACGCCGGAGGACGTGGAGGCACGCGTTCGGGTCCGACGAGAACGGCAGGCGATCCTCACCCAGCCCAAGCCGTTGGAGATGCAGGCCGTCATCCACGAAGCGGCGATCCGCAGCATCGTCGGCGGTGCGCAGATCATGCGTGAGCAGTTGGAGAAGTTGCTGGAGCTGGCGGCACTCCCCAACATCACGATCCAGGTGATGCCGGCAGAGACCAGCGTCCACCAGGGCATGAACGGCCCCTTCGCCATCCTGGGCTTCCCCGACAGCGACCTCGACGTAGTGCTGCTGGAGGGACTGCTGACCAGCGAGTGGGTTGAAGATGCCGAACGCGTCACGATCTTCGATCGAGCATTCCGCGAGATCGTCGCCGAGGCGTGGCCACTCGACCAGTCGATTGACTACATCACCGCACAGAGAGACCGATTGAAATGACCTTTGCCCCCAACTCCGCCGCCCTTGCGGTCGCATGGAAGAAGTCCAGCCGCAGTGGCGGCAACGGCGACTGCGTCGAGATCGCAGCCGCCGACGACGTACGCTACGTGCGCGACTCGAAGAACCCCGAAGGCCCGGCGCTGATCCTGAGTGCTGACGCACACGCCGCGTTCATCGCCGCAGCAGCGGCCGGCGAGTTCGACCTCGGTCTCATCTGACACTGGCCAGCACACAGCCACGGTCCGGCGCAGTGAAGATGCGCCGGACCGTGTTGCTGTTCTACCCCATCTCCGTGGCCGCCGAACAGTGCTCGTTCGGTTGATCAGACCCATACGACGGTGGCCGAACAGGCCCTCGGGCTCGTGGATGGCCATCGGCGCGCCGTCGGCCCGGTCCGGCTGCTCGGTGCAACTCAGTCCTCGGCGCAGCAGGCGCCGCCAGATCCGGGCCACCCTGAACAAGTCGCCCCAGCCACGTAGTTGCGGCACTACGCTCGGTACACATGACTCGACGAAAGCCGGTGCTCAACGTGCCGGACTACGCCCTCAGCGACGACTCCCGCCAGCTCCCCGATGACCTGCCGTTCCACACGCTGGAGACCTTCACCAGCCCCGCGCTCGGCCTGGGCCGGCCGGCACTCCTCCTCTTCCCCGCCTTCCACGACGAGATCGTCAGCGGCGAGTTCGCCAGCCAGAGTTCCGTGCCATACCTCCTCGGCAGGCTGGAGGGCTTCACCCAGATCGCCAGGGGAACGCCGGCCCGGCACACCCCTGCCCAGCTCCGCGGGGCCGCCCGAAAGGGCTGGAGGGTCCGGTTCGCCGACGGCCGCCTCAATATCGGGCGACCCGGCAAGATGTTCCGGCACACCAAGGTCACCGGCACGCCGACGTGGTACGGGCCGACCCCCGCCGTGCTGTACGTCCTGATCTCGGAGAAGGCCCTGGAGATCGACCACGGGAACGGCAAGGAAATCATCGACGCCGCCATGCCCGTGACCGGTGTGTTCAGCGTCCTGCCGTACGAAGTGGACTAGCCGCGCGCCGCGACACGGCCGCCGTGTACAGGGGGCGGAAACGGGCCGGGCGGCACCTACGTCGCCCGGCCCCGTTGGGGTGGTCCGGCCCTGGGGAAGGCCGATTCCGGACGGGTAGGGGTGTCCGGGAGCAGCGGCGGGGGTGTGAGCGGCCGTGGAGGCTGCTCACACCCCTTGTACTCCAGCGCCGCGGAAAGCGTTACGGCCCTGTGCTCGCGCTACGACGGTCTCGGCGAGGAGCTGGCCAGTCTCGAGGTCGGTGGCCTTCGCCAGGTGCGGGCCGGGTACGAGGATGTCGAGGGCGGCGACAACCTGCAGCCACCTGGCCCAGCGGTTCCGGTTGTCCGGCCGGCCGAAGGCGGCGAGGCTCCACGGGTAGACGACCACGTCTCGCTGGTAGAGCTCGTGGCCGCTCTCCTGGTGGATGACCTCGACGCGAACGGTGACCGAGTCGGCGCCGGCCAGGTGGCGCAACCGGATGCCGCCGCGGGGACCGAACTCCAGCATTCCGTAGGGCCGCAGTTCGGCCTGCGGGTTGCGGCCGGGCCGACCGGCGCGCGCGGGGCGCCCGGGCTTGCCGGGCGGGGACGAGCTGATGATCGCGTGGGCGATGTGGGAGGTCGAGCGGCCGGGGCTGTACGACTACGGGATGACGGTCCGGCCAGACGGCCAGTTCGTGTGGCTCAACCGACCCGGTGAGCGGCCCGCGGTGGGCCGCCGGTGCGGGTGTGTGATCCGGGTGCGTTCCCGGCCCCGACTCCGGTTGGGGCCGCGCCGGCCGATGTTACGCCGTGGCGGCGTCGAGTGTGGGGACGGTCTGCTCGGCGGCCGGGGCGAGGGGTTGGGCGGTGCCGTCGGGGCCGGGCAGGAGCAGGGTGGTCGTACGGGTGCGGACACCGGCGCGGCCGCGACCGGTGCAGTGCACGGTGACGGTGCGGGAGGTGATCTGTCCCCAGCCGTCGCCCAGGCCGGCGAACCGGGGGGTGTCGCTGGTGAGGGTGAGGGCAGCGCCGGACCAGGGGGTGGTCACGAGCAGGGTGGTACCGGACTCCCGTAGCCGGGCGGCGAGACGCTGGCGGTCGCGGGGCTGCGCCGTGGCGGGGGGTTCCAGGAGGATCACGCCGAAGGCGCCCTCACGAGCGAGGGCGGCGACGACCTCGGCCCAGTGGGGGCCGGGGTCGTCGGCGACTGCAAGGCGGGCGTACGGGATCCCGAGGGCATTCATGGCGGCGAGACCGAGATCCGGGAGCCCGACGGACGCTACGAAAACGTCCGGGCGCTGGGCGACACCGGCGGCCAGCGCGCCGAGCAGGTAGTGGTCTCCCACGACCTCGATCACGCAGCCACGGGGTAGGCGGCCGTCGGGCAGGACGGGGGCGAGGGCGTCGAGGGCCGGCCAGGTGGTGGCGTCGATGCGGGCCCGGCGGGCCTCCGGGCTGGTCTCTGCGAGGAGTTCCGCGAGTCGGTCGCTTCGGTCGCTTATCGGGGTGGGAACGGGGGTCAGCACGGGGCGGCCTCCCGCGGGTCGGCCCGGGCGGTGACGGTGGCCGGCAGCAGGGTGTGCGGGGTGTAGATGACCCAGTCGGTGGCGGGTGGTGGCCCCCACTGGACGTGGGCGGCCCAGCGGCCGGCGGAGGGGGCGCCACGCGGTGATGAGGGCGGGGACCATGGTGCCGCCCATGGCGAGCAGGGCGATCGTCCAGGTCGGGTGCTCAAGGGCGGACGCCTGCTCGACCTCGCCGACGGGTGCGCGGCGGGCGTCGCGCCAGGAGCCGGGGGCGCCGGCGGGCGGTCGTCGGGACGGGTAGGTCGGCACACCCCTTACGATCGAACATCCGTTCGACCTGGTCAAACGTCAGATGACACCGTTCGTAGCCTATCGATCACTTAGGGTGTCCAATGGGTGCGGTAACCCCGCCGGTTCTCAGGGCTGGTCCGGCGCTTCGGTGGCCTCGCCTCCGCTCCCGCCGATCCGACGGGTCACGGCCTCGCAGCCAGCGAACACCCAGGCACTCTCAGCGGGCTCGACGTCCTCGGGCTGGCCGTCCAGGCGGCGCAGGAATTAGGACTCGGTGCCGACGGCCAGGACCCGAAGAAGCCGGCCGCCGGCCTCCTCGAGGAGATCACCGTCTCGGTAGCGGGGTAATGCGCTCACCCATCCATCCTCGCGCGCCCACCGGCGGCTGCGCCGCTCGGCGGCATCGCACTCCGGCATGGGCGAGGTTGGCCGGATGCTGGAGGTATGGCCTCCCGAGGATCCGCGCAGATCCGGCTGCCGCACATCGAGCCGATGCTGGCGACGACCGGGCCACTGCCGTCCGGGCCGGGCTGGTGCGCCGAGGTGAAGTGGGACGGCGTCCGGGCCATCGCCTACCTGGAGGACGGGCGGGCCCGCCTGATCGGCCGCGCGGACACCGACTACACCGCCCGCTTCCCCGAGGTCGTCGCCGCCCTGGCCGGCGTGCCCGGGCCCCTGGTCCTGGACGGCGAGCTGGTCGTGATGCAAGGCGGGATGCCGTCGTTCGCCGCGCTGCAGGGTCGCATCCACCGCACCCGCCCCGCCTCCGTCCAGGCCGGCGCCCGCAGCGCCCCCGCGCTGTTCGTGGCGTTCGACGTCCCGCACACCGACCGGCCGCTGCTCACCGAGCCCTACCGGCGCCGGCGCGCCGTGCTGGAGGGCCTGGAACTGGACCGGCCGGGGCTGCGGGTCCCCCCGACGTGGGAGTCGGTGATCGACGCCGTCGCGTGGACGCGCGAGCACCGCCTGGAAGGGGTGATCTGCAAGCGGGCCGACTCCCCGTACCGGCCGGGTGCCCGATCCCGGGACTGGGTCAAGATCAAGCACCTGCGCACGGCCGACGTCGTGATCGGCGGGTGGCTGCCCGGAGGGCCGGGCGGCACCACGGTGCGCGCCGTCCTGGTCGGCGCCCCCACCGGCGAACCCGGCCGCCTGCTCTACGCCGGATCGGTCGGTACCGGCTTCACCGGACCCGAGCGCCGCGCCCTCGCGGCCGCGCTACGCCGTCTCGACCAGTCCACGTCGCCGTTCACCGGGGTCCGGGCGGGCCTGGGGCTGCCGCGCGGCGTGGAGGTGCGCTTCGTGCGGCCCGAGCTCCACGCCGAGGTCGAGTTCCTGGAGCTCACCCCGGCCGCCCGGCTGAGGCAGCCGGTCTGGCGAGGCCTGCGCGCCGGCCCGTCGTAACCCGGGGTCTGTGATTTGTCGAGATAGTTGTCACCTAGTCGCGGTATCTGTCACCAGTCGCCGGATGCGGGTGACATGAGCTGTGACTGGAAGCGACAGGTGGCAGTTCCGCGATCTCACCACGGTGAGTGACTGTGACTCCGAAGTAGGAGTACAAAGGTCCCGCGCCGAGTGTTGTCCGTCCACTGCGATTTACTCGGCATCGTGGACACAGCAGCAACGTGGAGCGAGAAGCTGGCAGCCATCACGGGCTGGGAAAGCGCGACGGGGAGGGTGATCGACTGGCCCTCGGTCGAGGCGCGGCTCGGCATTGCCCTGCCGACCGACTACAAGCAGCTGGCGCAGTGGTTCGGCTCGGGAGAGTTCGACGGGTTCCTGCAGCTCTCCACCCCCGACACGCCGAGCCCGCACCACGACCTGATCAAGGACGCCGAGTGGCTGGGCGCACGAGCCGCTGCTGACGCCTGGATCGGTGACCTCTACCGTCCGCATCCCGTGTTCCCCGCCGCTGGCGGCCTACTTCGGTGGGCGGACTCGGAACAGGCCGACCAGTTCTTCTGGCTGACCGATTCCGCCGATCCTGACCGCTGGCCCATTCTCGCCCAGCCGCATGATGACGTCGCCGCCGGCTGGGAGCGATTCGACGGTTCCACCAGCGAGTTCATCTACCGGGTCCTCACGGATCCCCGGCAGTCGTTCTCCATCGCCTGCTTCTTCGACACCCACACCTTCGAGTCGTACGAGCAGATCAGAGAGTCGGACCCCGAGTGGGACGCCGATCCACATTGGTGAGGAAGCCAGCACCCATCAGCGCTCGTCTCACGCTCTGTAATCGACGGTGTCAGCGCCGGGAGCTACGGTCTCGACCCATGGGTTTCTCTGGATCTTTCGTTGTGGCGCGGACCGAACAGCCCGTGACCGAGCTGTCAGCAATGGAGGCGGTTGGCGCCACGCCGTGGTGGTCAGCCAGGGATGGTGCCTGGCAGATCCTGCAGCTGTCTCCCGGCGTTGCTCCGCATGACTCGATCGTGACCGAGACGGGAGCCCCGGCCCTCAGGTGACGCCGTGCTCCGCCGCCTGCCGCGCGCAGCCCTCGCCGCGGTCGTACAGTGCCGGCCCCCGGTTCGGGCCCGCCAGCAGGCGAAGGAGGCGACCGGCCTTCCGCTCTTCGATGTGGTCGGCTCCCAACAAGTCTTCGTCGTGAACCGCGCGTGGCCCTCCAGTACGGCGGCCAGGTGCCGGAAGTCGTCGAGGTCGTTGCCCGACGCGCGGTGAACCAGGGCAGCGGCGCGCAGCTCGACGCTCAGGGACGGCCCCCACAGCGCGAACTGCGCTTGGTGGACGAGTTGGTGGGCGAGGGCCGACCTCAGGGCGTCCCGGCTCACCGCGCCGGCACTCCGGCGTAGCAGCGCGGGGGCTAGGAGGATCGTGCAGCCACCGTCGGCCTGCGGCTGTGTCCGGCTGGACGGCAGGCAGGCGTGGATCCGGTTGGCGCTGGAGTGGGTGCCGTCCGCTTGCCGGAGGTCGGCTTCCAGCTTCTGCCTGCGGGCCGAGTCCGGGATCGTCTAGAGGAGGTCGCTCGCGAGTAGTGCCTCGTTCACCCGCCGCTCGTGCGCCTCGTGACTGAGTGCGTAGGCGTCGGGGTTGAGCAGCCGGACATGAACCTCCGGTCCGAGGGCGAGCTGTGTTCGCCTCTCCACCCGGGAGGCCAGTTCCGCCAGCGCCGCCCGCACCTCGTCCACGACGGTCTGCCAGCTCCGTCCGGCCTCCTGTGCGATGACGACCGAGACCACGCCTCCCCCTCCTCCAGCCGCCGGGCGGCCTCACACCAGCCTTCCTGGAGTGGCTCAGCGCCCGGGACAGCACCCTCGCGTCCTGCGGCCAGCTCGACATCGACGCCTGATTCGCGGAGAACACCGAACCCGGTCGCACCTGCCTGAGGTCCTTCCTGAACTGGGTCAGAATGAGCCGCCGTTGTCCACACTCCCTGTCCATCCCCACAATGAAGATCTCCCGGCGGCCCACCCTGAGCGAGGACGAACGCTTGGACGCACTCGGCTGCTGACCGACGCAGACACACCGATGCGCCCCTCCGGTGTCGCCGGCGTCATCGTCCTCCTCTACGCGCAACCCCTCACCCGAATCGTCCAGTTGACGGTCAACGACGTGTTCCACGACGGAGAGACCACGCTTCTGCGGCTCGGGGAGCCCGCCTCGCCGGTCCCCACACCGGTCGCGGCCCTGCTGCTGGCGTACATCGCGGACCGCGACAACATGAACACCGCCACCAACCAGGCATTCCGCTGGCTCTTCTCCAGACCCGAAGGCGATGACCTTCCCGGGCGGCCGGGCCGCCCGGGAAGGCACGGTCCCGCAGGGTGCTCGATGCCTCCGACGTGGGCGTCGCGCCGGCCGAGGCCGGCGGCGCCCCGGCGGCGGACACGACGCCGAGCGTCGGCATGGACGAGGAGGACGACGGAAGCCCGGGGTCGGGACGTCGTTCCACCCGCCGCTTGGCGCCCTGTGGGCCTGCGCGGCGCCCTCCCGTGCCCCTGCTTTGTCCGCGGCCAAACCGGAATTGTCCGCCACTCACCTGGCCCTTGGCCTTCGTAGTGACGGACAAACAAACGTGCCGAACTGTGGGACTCCCACCGGTTCCGGCGGCTCGGACGGCAGGACCGAACGCATCCGGTCGGCCCGGCCGAGTCGAAGGACCGGCTCGTACAGGCTCCCGCCACGGGAGCCGAAAGGAGTGAAAACCGATGGCACAGTCACTTGACCCCGAGGACATCGTGGTCGTCCGGCCGGGAGGCGAGTCCCCGGCCGCTCATGACCGCAGCAGGGGGAACCACGACGACAACGACTTCAACGACTCGGGAAAGAAGGATTGGTACAACTACCCCAATACCAATGTGTACCGGGACGACAACGACTGAACCCACCGACCGGCCCTGCACGAGTGTCACAGACGAGGAGCCACGGGATATGGCGACAGCAACAGGGGACCAGGCGACGCCGACACGTGGCGGGAGGCTCGTGTCCGCGCTCTCCTGGATGCTCGATCCGATCGAGCGGCAGACCTTCGAAGAGGAGTTCTGGGAGAGTCGGAGCCTGCACGTGCGTCACGCGGACCCGCACTACTTCTCCGAACTCCTGACCCTGGACGACGTGGACCGACTGCTCGCGTCGGTCGACGCCAATCTGGATACCGTTCGAATCATTCGGGACGGCCAGGAGATCTCGGTCTCCGACGTGGTCGTCGTGTCGAACGAATCCACCGGCCGGACCACCGCGGTCGAGGCCGTGTACCAGCACTACCGCACCGGATCCACGATCGTGCTGAACTCCCTGGACCGACGGTGGGAGCCGTTGGGCCGGTTCGCGGCGGAACTCGGCGCGGAGATCAGCGCGCGGCCGCAGATGAACGTCTATCTCACCCCGGGAGGCAACGAGCGAGGGTTCGCCCCCCACTACGACACCCACGACGTGTTCATCCTTCAGGTCCACGGGTCCAAGCGGTGGTCGTTGTACGGGAGCGCGCAGGAGCTGCCGCTGCGGAACCAGCCGTACAACCATGCCGATCCGCTGCCGAAGGAGGCCGAACAGGAGCTGGAGCTGACGGCCGGGGATCTGCTCTACCTCCCGCGCGGCACGGTCCATGCGGGAACCTCGATGGACTCCGCCTCGGTCCACGTCACCATCGGTGTCCACCCGCTGCTGTGGGGATCGGTCCTCCAGGAAGCGGTCGGGCAGGTGCTCGCCGACGATGTCCGGTTCCGGACCGCCCTCCCGCTGGGATTCGCCAGGAGCGGCGCCCTCCAGCGGCAGATCGCGGACACCCTCGGTGAGCTGGTCGGGCTGCTGGCGTCGCGGCTCGCGCCGGCCTCCATGACGGCCGAGGCCGTGAAGCACGCGGCCGCCATCGGGCCGACCAGCCTGCGTCACCATCTGAGCGACCTGGAGGCGCTCTCCTCGCTCCGGCCCACCACCATGGTCCGGCGTCGCGACGACCTCGGATGGGCCCTGAGCACCACCCCTGAAGGGGTCGAGTTGGAGTTCCACCACAAGAAGGTCAGGTACCCGGCCCACGTCACGGGCGAGGTCCGGTACGTGGCGGAGAACGGCGGCGGGCTCGGCTTCTCCCCGCGGTCGATTCCCGGCGAGCTGGACGAGCCGGGCCGACTGGTCCTGGTGGAGTCGCTGCTGCGAGAAGGCTTCCTGACGTTCGACTGAGCACCGGCGGGGACAGCGCCGCCGACCGGGGTCCTCCTCGGTCGGCGGCGCTGTCCCGTTCCGGTGGCCGCTCCCGTCGGGCGGTCCGGTCCGTCACCCGGGAATCCGTCGGCCGCGCACCCGCCGCCCGGGAATCCGTCAGCCAAGGATCCGCCACCCAGGAATCCGTCAGCCAGAAGTCCGGAGAGGAACCAGACCCGTGAGCCCCAGGCCGAAGGAACGACCCCCGAATGTGCCGCTGCGCAGACTGCTCCGACTGTTCCTGCCCCACCGCGCCCGGCTCTGCCTCCTGCTGGCCCTGGTCGCCGGGTCCTCCGTCGTCTCGCTCGCCCAGCCCTTCATCCTCAGGGAGATCCTGGACGTGGCTCTGCCCGAGGGACGGGAAGGACTGCTCACCGCACTGGCCCTGGGCATGGCGGGCGTCATCGTCGCTGGCACCGCGCTCGGCGTACTCCAGTCGTACCTGACGGTGGTCCTGGGCCAGCGGGTCATGGAGGACCTCCGGATCGCCGTGTACACGCACCTCCAGCGGATGTCGCTGAGCTTCTTTACCACGGCGCGCACGGGTGAGATTCAGTCACGGATCGCCAACGACATCGGGGGCATGCAGGCGACCGTCACCACCACCGCCACCTCCGTCGTCGGCAACGTGACGACGGTGGCGACCAGCCTGATCGCCATGCTCGCCCTGAATCCGACCCTCGCCGTCCTCTCGTTGGCGATGCTGCCGTTGTTCGCCTGGATCACCCGCCGGGTCGGCGACGACCGGCGGGACGTCACCCGCCAGTACCAGCGGAAGCTGGCGGTGATGTCCGCGCTGGTCGAGGAGTCGTTGTCGGTGAACGGATTCCTGCTCGGAAGAACCATGGGGCGCACCGGCACGCTGAACCGGGAGTTCGCCGGCCACTCCAGGGACCTCACCGACCTCGCCGTCCGGTCGACGATGACGGGCCGCTGGCACCAGTCCACGGTCTCGGTCGTCCTGGGCATGATGCCGGTCGCCGTCTACTGGGCGGCCGGCACCGTGGGAATCGACGGACAGGGTCCGACGTCGATCGGCACCGTCGTCGCCTTCGCGGTGCTTCAACAGGCGCTGCTCGGACCGTCCGTATCGATCCTGCAGATCGGCATCGCCGTCCAGAGCTCGATGGCCCTGTTCGAGCGGGTCTTCGAATACCTGGACCTCCCGGTCCACGTCCCGGAACCGTCGCGCCCCAAGGCACTCCCCCGGCCCCGGGGACATGTCGAGTTCCACGCGGTGCAGTTCCGCTACCCGGGCGCCGCCACCGGGTTGTCCGACATCGACATCGACGTACCGGCGGGGGGGAGCATCGCGATCGTCGGGGCGACCGGTGCCG
Source organism: Kitasatospora sp. NPDC050463 (assembly GCF_040655255.1). Taxonomy (NCBI): domain Bacteria; kingdom Bacillati; phylum Actinomycetota; class Actinomycetes; order Kitasatosporales; family Streptomycetaceae; genus Kitasatospora; species Kitasatospora sp. NPDC050463. Next base: position 23,756 of record NZ_JBFAJO010000057.1, on the reverse strand, counting down.
GAAAGACGACCCTGGGGTACCTGGCCGCCCGCCTCTACGACGTCACCGGTGGCCGGATCACCATCGACGGGACGGACGTCCGGGACCTGAGCTTCGACACCCTCGCCGCCACGATCGGCGTGGTGTCACAGGACACCCACCTCTTCCACACCACGATCGCGGACAACCTGCGCTTCGCCAAGGTCCGAGCCACGGACCAGGAGTTGGCCGAGGTGGCGCGGGCGGCCCACATCCACGACCTGATCGAGCGCCTGCCGGACGGCTACCAGACCGTCGTGGGAGAGCGGGGACACCGGTTCTCCGGAGGCGAGCGTCAACGCCTGGCGATCGCCCGGACGATGCTGCGCAACCCGCCGGTCCTCATCCTGGACGAAGCCACCAGCGCCTTGGACGTGCACACCGAACGGCTGATCCAACAGGCGTTGGCGACCCTCTCCGAAGGGCGCACCACGATCACCATCACCCACCGCCTCGCCACGATCGGGGACGCGGACCGGATCATCGTCATGGACCGGGGGAGGATCGTCGAACAAGGCTCACACCCCGAGCTCATGGCACTCTCGGGCCGCTATGCCGCGATGGTCGGGCCGAGCCGGCCCGGGAGAGGTCCGGGGAGTCGCTCCGGGAAAGGTCCGGGAAGCGGGACCGGCCTCGGATGACGCCGCACACAGTCCGCTTTCGAGGTCGAGCGCATCGCGCACAGCCGGACTGTACGCGACCCGCCGGGGCAGTACAGCCTGACGCTGCCCGGATCCGGCCCGCACCTGGTGACCTTGACCGTTCGTGGTGGCGGGGGTGGCGGTGGCGGCTCCAGCCCCGGCAAGTCCACCGGCAACGGAGGCGGCGGAGCCACCACGGTGTGCACCACGGCGCTCAACGGCGGTGACGCGATTCAGATCGTGGTCGGTGGCGGCGGCCACGGCGGCGGCCCCGCCAACCCCTACGCCCCCAACGGCGGTGCCGGGCGGCCGGAGCTACAACAACTCCGATGCACGACCTGGGGCTACGGCGGCAACGGCGCCAGGGGGAGCAACAACTACAGCCCCGGTGGCGGCGGTGGCGGCGGCGCGTCGAACGTCTTCGTCCTCGACGGCGACACGCTCGCGCAGGCACGTGGCGGCGCCGGCGGCGGGGGCGCCGGGCCGGTAGTCGGCTGGGCCACGGGCAGGGTCGTCCGGATCTCCCGGCGAACGTCCCCACCGTGGCGCTGGCTGACGCTCGCGCCGAGCTTTCCAAGATCGTGACGCTAGCCGAGCACACTGGCCGGATCACCGCCATCACCCGCTACGGCAAGCCCGTCGCCGCGGTCGTCCCGGCCGCGCTGTTGCACCTGCTGGCCGGGGCGCACATCGGCCCGCGCCCCATCGAAGCCTCCGAGATGGATCGGTTGGCCGCCCGGGCCCGGGCGGCCGTTCAGCGTCCGTCGAGCGACGACATCACCGACGCTGTCGACGAGGTCCGGGCAGAGGGAGCGGAGGGCGTTGACGTAGCGACCGAGTATTCCCGCGTCTCCAAAAAGATTGCAGCGCAGCTGACTGCTCATCAGCTATACCTTCAGACGCATGGCTGACGAGATCTTCGCGCACACTCGGCTTGCAGCAATCTACGACCCGCTCGATCCAGATCGCAGCGACCTTCACGCCTACCTGGACCTCGCTCAGCAACTCGATGCCAGGCGAGTGCTGGACATCGGCTGCGGCACCGGCGTCTTCGCACTTCTGTTGGCTGACCGCGGAATCGAGGTCGTCGGCGTCGATCCCGCTCGCGCCTCCATCGAGGTGGCCAAGAGCAAGCCGCGCAGCGAGCGGGTCCGCTGGATCTGCGGTGACGCAACGACCTTGCCCCCGTTGCAGGTCGACCTCGTCACCATGACCGCGAACGTCGCCCAGCAGATCGTCGCTCCTGACGCGTGGCAGCGCACGCTCAAGGAGGCTTACAAAGCCCTGCGACCCGGCGGGCATCTGATGTTCGAGACCCGAGACCCGACCAAGCGCGCCTGGGAGACGTGGAACCGCACAGCCTCGCACAGGGTTACGGAGATCCCGGGCGTCGGCGCCGTCGAGAACTGGGTCGAGCTGGTCGAGGTAAGCAGGCCCCTGGTGACGTTCCGCTGGCACTACATCTTCGCCACGGACAGGAAGCACTTCACCTCCGATTCAACCCTGAGGTTCCGGGAACGTCAGGACATCGAGGCGGACCTGACCGCACAGGGATTCGTACTGCACGAGGTCCGGGACGCACCCGACCGCCCGGGCAAGGAGGTCGTCTTCGTCGCTCAACGGCCCTGATCCTTGTGACTGGTCGAGATACCTGTCACCTGGAGCGGTAGCTGAGCTGTCAATCCCCTGGAAGCGTAGAGACCTTCTTTATGCGGCTTGGTACTGCTGATGGTGGCTGGCGCGTACTTCGCTGATGGTTCGTTCGAACTCCGCCGGCGGCAGTCCGCCGGCTGCGCTGTGCCTCCTACGGGTGTTGTAGAAGCTGCTGATCCAGGTGGCGATCTTGATTCGGGCCTCGGCTCGGGTGGCGAAGGTGTGCCAATGGATATACTCGACCTTGATCAGGGAGTTGAAGCTCTCGGCCGCGGCGTTGTCCAGGGCCGACCCCACGCGCCCCATGGACTGCACCACACCCAGCCGGTCGCACAGCTCGTTGTAGGCCGCCGACGTGTACTCACTCCCGCGGTCGCCGTGAAAGATCACGCCATCGACCGCACCGCCGCGGGTGGCGGCCGCCATCTTCAGTGACGCGGCGACCAGGCCGGCATCGTGGCGGGCCCCCATGGCATAGCCCAGCAGACGCCGTGAGAACAGATCGATGACCGTGGCCAGGTACAACTTGCCCTCGCCGGTGTTGACTTCGGTCAGGTCGCCGCACCACAACAGGTTCGGCGCGACGGCGTCGAAGTGTCGGCCGACGAGGTCGCGGGCGGCCTTGCGCCTGCCCTGACGGGTCAGAGAACGGCGCGTGGGCGGCTTACGGCCCTGCAGTCCGAGCTCGGCCATGATCTCGGCGACGGTGTTCACCGAGACCTTCCAGCCCTCGGCCCACAGGTCCAGGGTGATCCTCGGTGAGCCGTACGTGCTGCCCGACCGACGGAAGAAATGCGTGATCCGCTCGGCCAGCTTCACCCGCCTGACCTCGCGGTCCGTGGGCCGGTCGGGCCGGCGGCGCCACTTGTAGAACCACGCCTCGGACACGCCGAGCGCGCGGCAGCCGACGGAGTGCGGGATGCCGTGCTTGGTCCTCTGGTCACTGATCGCCCCGACGAGCGCCGCCGGGTCCGCCACAGCTACTTCACCCACAGGACCATGCAGCGTTTGAGGACATCACGCTCCATCTCCAACTCCCTTACCTGCTTGGCCTGTTCCGCAGCCTGTCGTCGCAGCCGGGCCAGCTCGTCCCGCTCCGACTCGCCCAGTGTGCCGTCACCGCCAGCCTTCCGTGCCCGGGAGACCCAGGTCGCAAGGGTGGTCTCGTTGATCCCCAGCTCCCGCGCGACCTCCGCAGCAGGCCTTCCGGTCTCCGCGACGATCCGCACGGCCCCCTCACGGAACTCCGCGTCGAACTTCCGCCTCTTCTCCGCCATGACTCCCAACTTCCCCTGCAGTCACGGTCTCTACGCTATGAGGGGAAGGTCAGCCTGCGGCAGGACCGCCCTGATGTCCAGCTCCAGGCGCAGGTCGCCGTTGCGCTGTTCCTCCAGTGCCAGGATCTGCGCACTGGTGATGAGGAACCGCAGGACGGGGCGCTCCATCCTGTCGGACGCGAAGGCCATGGTCTGGGCGGCCGACCCCAGCCAGGCGCGGCCGGCGTTGTCCCGGGGGGCGAACAGGTTCGTATCCAGCAGCAGAACCCGGCCTGCTCCCTCGTTCTGCGGGGTGTGGATCTCCAGTTGCAGCTCCAGGCTGTGCGTGCCTAGCGCCTTGTGGATCCACAGGCTGTCCTGGCGGGCCTTCACCGTGAACGTCCCGGTCTCCGTGTCGAACCGCAAGTCGTTCATACCGCGCCCATTCGTCGTTCGTGTCGTGCACTGCTGGTGGGGTTGTCCCGGCTCCCGGGGAACCGGGTTTCCTGAGCGCTGCGGCTCAGCCGCCGGACGCCTCACCCGCCGCCTCGCCGACCACGAAGATCCGGTCGGCGACCGTCCGTGCGACGTCGACCGGCAGTCCGGTCCTCTCCTCGAAGAGCTCCTCCCATTCGAGTTCGATGAAACCCTCGCCGAGGGTGAGGTTGTTCCTGGTCACCTGGGAGAGGTCACCGCGGTTCGCGCTGATGCTGAGGCTCCGCACCTCGGGCGGAAGCCGCTCCCCGGCGCGGATGTCGCGGATCCGGCCGGGCGGCGCCTGGAGGTAGGCGATCGCCGAGGACCTGTCCGGGACGGCGTCGCGGGCCTCGTCCAGGAGGTCGGCCCCGAGGTAGGAGCCGACGTGCAGCCGGTAGGGGCTGACCGAGTAGGCCCGCTCCACCTGGTCCATGACCAGGTCGCCGGCCGGCCGGGCGGCCGCCTCGATCACCCAGGCCGTTCCGTCCGCCGCGAACTTGATCTCCACGTGGGCGATGCCCCGGTCGATGCCCAGCGCGACACAGGTCCGCTCGGCGAGGCCGGTCAGCGCGCGGTCGCCGGCACGGTGACTCGGCACCAGGTGGGCGACCTCGGCGAACCAGGGCGGCGGGGACAGGTACTTCTCCGTGACGGCGAGGGCCTGCGCGCGGCCGGCCCCGCAGAGCACCTCGACGGACACCTCGTTGTCGGAGTCGACGTACTGCTCGACGAGGTACTTGTCCCCGCGGATCCGGTAGTCCGCCCGGATCCGCTCGACGATCGCCTTGGACTCCCGGAGACACCTCAGCGCCTCCTCGCGGGTGCCGGCCAGGACGACCCCGACGCTGCCGCCGAAGTCGTACGGCTTGATGACCACCGGCAGCCCGATCCGCTCGACGGCGGCCAGGAGCTCGTCGTCGGACCGCACGAGTTCGGAGCGCGGGGTGCGGACCCCGGCCGCCAGGAGGGCCCGCTTCATCGCGTGCTTGTCCCGGGTGTTGGTCACCGTCGCGGGGTCCAGCCCGGGCAGGCCCAGGGCACGGTTCACGTGGTCCGCCGAGGCCACCGTCCAGTCGTCGAACGGGACAATGACCCGCGGGTGCCAGCCCCGGACGGAGCGCGCGCGGATGGCCGTCAGCAGGGACTCCGGATCCCGGGGATCGGCCGACAGCATCTCGTCGAACACCCGGTTGCGGTCGCGCACCGCGTCCTTCGTTGCCGCCCAGACCGGCAGGCCGCTGGCTTCCTTGGCTCCGGAGAAGGCCCGTTCCCGGAGGAACCGCTCGGCTCCCAGCAGCAGGACGTATTCCTTCGTCGGCATGAATGCACCTCGGTTTCCGGGAATCGCTTCAGGACTGGAGGGTGTTCGCCGGCGGCGCGGCCCCGTCGGGCTCCCCGCCCTCCGGGAGGGCCCGGGGCACCGCCGTGCGGCGGCGCAGCGCCGTCGTGACGAGTGCGTCGAGCAGGCGGGTGAAGGTGATCCCCCGTGCTCCGAACATGGACGCGTAGTGGGAGCCCTCGGTGAACCCCGGCATCGTGTTGACCTCGATGAGGACGGGCCCGGAGTCGGTGAGGAAGAAGTCGATCCGGGCCAGCCCCGTGCAGCCCATGCCGCGGAAGATCCGTTCGGCGGCTCCGAAGAGCCCCTCCCGTTCCCCGGCGGTCAGCGGCGCGGGGCAGCGGGAACGGGCGGTGCCGCCGTACTTCGTCTCGTGGTCGAAGAACGGCTTGTCGTCCAGCAGGACCTCGATGGGTTCGCCCAGGTGGAGCCGGCCGTCGGCGGTTTCGAGGACCGCCGTGTTGATCTCCCGTCCGGTGATGACGGACTCCACCAGCACCTCCGGGGAGAGCCGGAACGCCGCGTCGACAGCGGGTGCCAGCTCGTCCCGCTCCGCCACGAAGGAGACCCCCAGGCTCGAACCGGCCGTGGCCGGCTTCACCACGACCGGCGGCTCCAGCCCTACCGGGTCCGTCCTCGACCGCAGGACGACGCCGGGCGCGGTGCGCACGCCGAGCGACTCGGCGACCAGCTTGGTGACCTGCTTGTGCATCGCCATCGCGCCTGTGGCCGGCGAGCAGCCCACGTAGGGGATCCGCGCCACCTCGCAGAGCGCGGCGAGGGCGCCGTCCTCGCCCGGCGCACCGTGCACCGCGGGGAACACCACGTCGCAGGCCTCCAGGGCCTCGACCGCGGCGGCGAAGGAGGAGTACGCGACGCCCCCGGCGTCCAGCCACCCGCCGTCCCGGGCGAGGGTGAAGGGGACCGCTTCGTACGTCCGCGGGTCCAGGCCGGCCGCGACGCTGTCGGCGCTGGTCCGGCTGATGTCGTGTTCCGGGCTGGTACCACCGCCGATGACGGCGACCCGGATGCGGCCGGCCGGAGTTCGGGAACCGAGCACGAGGAGCCCTTCCTTTCACATGCCGCCGGCCTGCGCCGTGGACTTGTCGCCGACCGCGTCACGCGGTTCTGCCGCGAGGACTGCGGACCTCTTGCGGAACGTGGTGCGGAACAGGTGGAACGCGGCCGCCGTGCCGACGGCGATCACGGTGCAGGACCCCCAGGTCACGAGGTGGGAGCCGGAGCCCGGTGCCCGGTCGAAGGTCAGCACCGCGAGCTGGTTGCCGAGCACGGCGCCGACGGCCCAGCCGACCGAGACGAACCCCAGGTACGCGGCCTCCTGCCCGCGCGGCGCGATGGCGTGTGCCGCGGTGTCGAGCGCCGGGCCGAGGAGCAGCTCGGAGAGGGAGAAGAAGACGATGAACGCGACGAGCTGGACGGCGCTCCGCCCGGTCATCAGGGCACCGAACGCGGCCACCATCAGGAGCATGCCCCGCACGATGACCCCGACGGCCTGGTCCGGGCGTTTGAGGACGATCCGGACCAGGAGGATCTGGGCGGCGATGATGATCACCGCGTTCAGGGTCGTGAAGACGCCGACCGCGCCCGGCGAACCGAGCACGTCCTGCGCGTGCAGCGGGAAGGACAGGGTGATCTGGCTGAAGCAGGTCCAGAACCCGATGCTCGCCACCATCAGCCACATCGCCGCCGGATCGGACAGGATGCTGCGGGCCCGCTCGACGAGTCCCATCGCCCGGGCACTGCCGGAGGCGGCCGACGCCCGGAGCCGGCTCACCGGGACCACGCAGGCGAGGTGCAGGACCGCGGCCGCGACCAGCAGCGCGGTGAAGTGGTCGTAGAACACTCCGCCGACCAGGGGCCCGAGGGCGGACCCGGCGTTCGCCGCGGTGCTGCGGAGGGCGAAGACCCGGGGCCCGTACACCTCGGCGGCCACCGCCAGGACCGCCTTGCAGGCCGGCACGAAGAAGGCGTTCCCCACCCCGAGCAGGACGGCACTGGCCACGATGGGAGCGGTCTGCCGCGCGGAGGCGAGGAGGAGGAACCCGGCACCGCCCGCCGCCATCCCGGCCACCATGAGCGCTCTCGGGGAGTACCGGTCGCTCAGGATCCCGGTGACGAACGTCCCGCCCCGCTCCAGCACGACGATCGTCGTCAGGACGGCTCCGCCGGCGGCGATCGACAGCTGGCGTTCGGAGGTCAGGTAGATCGCCAGAAAGGGCAGCACCAGGTAGGCGCCGCCCATGCTGAGGCCCAGGGCCGCCACCAGGACCGCGAGGTCCGACCTGCGCGCCCCGGCCCGGCCCGGCGGAGCGTCGTCACCGGCGTCAGACACCAGCGGAATCACCCACCCGTACGGGCCCCTGCGCCTGTTGCGCGGCTTCGTGGCGGGCGAGCAGTGCGCGCCGGTCGACCTTCCCGGTCGGGGAGAGGGGCAGCGCGGCGCAGAGGTGGATCGCCGCGGGGACGAGGTGGGCCGGGAGTTGCGCGCGCAGGTGCTCGCGGAGCGACGCCGGTGTGCACCCCGCGCCCTCGGGGACGACGAAGGCGACCAGCGACTTCTCCCCCGCCGCCGACTCGGCGACCGCCACGTGGCTCTGCCGGACCTGCGGATGCCGGTCGAGGTGGTGGAGCACCTCGCCGGGTTCGATCCGGTAGCCGTTGATCTTCACCTGGTCGTCCAGCCGTCCGAGGAAGACCACGGCCCCGTCGTCCCGGAGGCGTCCCCGGTCGCCGGTGTGGTAGAGGCGTTCCCGCCGCCCGCCGACGTCGTACTCGACGAACCGTTCGCGCGTCGCCGCGGGGTCGGCGAGGTAGCCCGGCGAGAGGCCCGGGCCGGCGAGGCAGATCTCTCCGGCCTCCCCCGCCGCGCACAGCCGGCCGTCGTCGACGAGGTAGAGCCGCGTGTTCTGGATCGGCCCGCCGATAGGCAGCGGGGTCTCGGACGGGCCCGCGGTGCGCACCGGGTAGCAGGTGGCGAAGGTCGTGCTCTCGGTCGGCCCATAGACGCTCACGATCCGGTCGGCGCCGTAGTGCCGCAGCGCGGCGGCCATGTGCCGCGGGGAGTGCGCCTCGCCGCCGGTGAGGACCGTCTCGACGCCCGCGAGCGTCGCGGGCGCCTCGTCCACGATCGAGTTGAAGAGCGCCGTCGTCAGGAAGACGGTGGTGACGCGGTGCGTCGCCAGCACCTTCCGCAGTTCGGAGAACCGCAGGAAGCCCGACGGGTACAGGACGCACGTCCCGCCGTGCAGCAGCGCGCCCCAGATCTCGAACGTGGCGGCGTCGAAGAAGACCGGCGACAGCTGCAGCAGCCGGGTGCCCCCGTCGAGCCGCGCGTACCTCGCCCCGTGGACCAGTCGGGCGATGCTGCGGTGGCGGATCGGGACCCCCTTGGGCGTCCCGGTCGAGCCCGAGGTAAAGGTGACGTAGGCGATGTCGTCCGGACCGGCGCACACGTCGGGGGCGGCGCCGCCCGCCGTCCCGCCCGCCGGCACGATCCGCCGGCCGGGCAGCCGGGCGCCCAGTGCCGGGGGCCGGTCGGTCACGACGGCGGTGCACCCGGTCCGGTCGAGCACGGTGTGCAGGCGCTGGTCCGGCCAGCCCGCGTCGAACGGGAGGTAGGCGCCGGCGCACTTGAGCACCGCGAGCAGTGCGACGACCAGTTCCGGCGAACGGTCACAGCACACGCCGACGACGTCGCCGCGGCGGACCCCGGCCGCGTGCAGCCGCGCGGCCAGGCCGTCGGCGAGGGAGTCCAGCTCCCGGTAGGTCAGGATCCGTTCCCCGTGCACGACGGCGGGCGCGTCCGGGACGCGCGCGGCCTGGCGCTCGAACAGCGTGGCGACCCCGAGGTCGTCGGGATAGCTCTTCCCGGTCCGGTTGATCCGGTCATGGACGGCCAGCGCTTCGGGGCCGACGACGAGCCTCCGCACCTGAGGTTCCCAATCTCTCGTTGATGACGTCCAGGACGAGCCGGCGGTGGGTCTCGAGGAAGAAGTGGGCACCCGGCAGTCCGACCAGCTCGTACCCGCGACCGGCGAACGCGGGCCAGCTCCGCATCGTGGCGGCCGGGTCGACGGGGTCGTCCCGGCCGTACAGCACCGTCAACGGTACATCCAGCGGCACCACCGCCCGGTCGTCCCAGAGTTCGGCGAGCCGGATGTCGTTGCGCACCGCGGGCACGAGCATCCTCAGCAGCGGCTCACTGGCCATCAGGTCCGCGGGCATGCCGCCCATGTCCCGCAGCGCCGCCCGGAACTCCGCGTCGGGCAACAGGTGGAGCGGGGGCGTGCGGGCCCGGTCCGGGCTCCGGCAGCCGGAGACGAACAACCGCCGGGTGCGGCCGGGGTGTTCGGCCGCGGCGAGGTGCGCCAGCTCGTAGGCCAGGCGGCCGCCGAAACTGTGTCCGAAGAACGCGTGCGGCGCCCGGAGGAGCGGCTCCAGCGCCTCGGACGCGCGGGTGAGGAGCGTCGCCCAGTCGGCGCACGACGGTTCGTTGACCCGCGTGCCCCGGCCGGGCAGTCTGACCGCCACCACCCCGACGTTGTCGGCGAGTTCGTCCGCCCAGGGGCGGAACAGCGCGGGGTTCCCGCCCGCGTACGGGAAGCAGATCAAGGTGACGGCCGGCTCACGCGTCGCATCCTTCAGCGGCAGCAGCCACCGGTCACCGTCGGAGGCCATCGTCAGCGCTCGTGGTCGCCGGTCGTCGCCGGCACGTTCCTGGCCAGGGTGACGACGAGTTCGCCGACGGTGCTGCCCACGAAGAGGTCCTCGGGCGGCAGGGCGTCCTCGCCGAACGCCTCCTCGGCCCGGGCGATCAGCCGGGCGGCCGTCAGCGACGTGCCGCCCGCCTCGAAGAAGTCGTCCTCGTCGTTCCGCACGGGGAGCCCGAGGTCCCGGCACGTCGTGAGCACCCATGCGTGCAGCCGCCGCTCGTGCTCGCTCACGCGCCCGCCCCCGTCTGCCGGGCCTCGAACGGCCTGCCCGAGCGCGTGGCGCTCACGAACCTGTTGTGCTCGTAGGAGTCCTGCCCGGACACCAGCACGTTGCCGAACCTCGCCAGGCTCGCCGAGCCGCCGAACTCCTCCAGCCGGTCGGAGTACGGGTAGACCCGGACCGAGGTGGGCAGGTAGCGGCCCGCGTAACCGAGCCGCATGCCGTCGGTCTTCCCGCTGTGCGGGTGGGAGGCGTGCATGAGCGTGGACCAGAAGATGATGAACTGGCCCTGCCGCATCACCTGGGAGACCGCGCTCGCCTCGTCCGGGCTCCAGTTCGGGTCCTTCTGCAACTGCCGGTAGTCGTAGCCGAAGAAGCCCCGGCGGATCCCGTTCTTGTCGACCCGGTTGATGGCGTCCGCGTCGTACGTCATGGACTTGGACTCGTCGTAGTTCATGGTCCGGTGCGATCCCGGGATGAACTGCAGGCAGCCCATGTCGACGGTCGCCTCGGTGAAGGCGGTCCAGACCGTGATGGTGCCGCCGAACCCGGCGTCCTCGGGCCAGACGATCTGCGGGTGCTTGGACCCCGCGACATTGGAGAAGTTGTCGGCCTGGTGCCAGTCGGTGCCCTCGTCGCCCGGATACTTCGGGAAGAACTCGCTGCGCCAGCACAGCACGTCGGGGCCGAGGATGCTCGCGACGCGATCGACGATCTCGGGCCGCGTGATGTGCTCGGCGAGGAAATCGACATCGAGGTGACGGTCGTAGTTGGCGAGGTTGGTACTGCCGGAGATCGCCCGGTCCTCGGCATAGACCGAGGTCCTGGTATTGAGCAGTTTGGGGCGCAGGGCCCGCAGATTGCGCTCCATCTCGTCCGGCGGATAGAGATCGAACGGCCCGATGTACCCGTTGCGGTGGAATTCCGCCAGCTCGTCGGCATCGAGCGAGAAGCTGCTCCGCTGCGTCATTTCCTGCCCTTCCGGTCGTGGATCCCGCGCAGTTTCCGGAGCCCCGCCTCGATGGCCCCGGCCGGCATGGCCGTGTAGCCGAACAGCAGTCCGTGCGCGGAGTTCGGCGGGTCGGTGAAGTCGCCCAGCGAATAGAGCCAGATCCCCGCCCTGCGCGCGGCCTGCACCAGCGGCCACATGTCGTGTTCGGCGCGGGCCGTCACGTGCAGCCCCGCCTCCGAGGGAACGAGGGTCAGCACGTCGCCGAAGTCGCGGGTGAGGACGTCGGTCAGCAGTTCGCGCCTGGCTCCGTACTCGGCCAGCAGCCCGCGCAGGTGGGCGGCGAATCCGCCCCCGGCCAGGAAGCGCGCCAGCGCGGCCTGCTCGACGCTCGGCGTGCAGACGTCCGTCAGGTACCTGGCCTTCGCCAGCGCGGGCATCAGCGCGGGAGGAGCGACCAGGAACCCGAGCCGCAGCATCGGGAGCATGACCTTGGAGAACGACCCGACGTAGACCACCCGGCCGTCGGGGCACAGGCTGTGCAGCGGCTCCAGCGGCCGCTCGGTGAACTTCAGCTCGGAGTCGTAGTCGTCCTCCACGATCGCCGCACCCCGCCGTCGGGCCCACTCCAGCAGCTCCAGCTTGCGGCGCAGCGACATCGCCGTGCCCAGCGGGAACTGGTGCGCCGGGGTGACGTGGACGAGCCTGCAGTCGTCGGGGATCTCGTCGACCACGAGCCCCTGCGCGTCGACCCGCACGCCGACGGGTTCCGCCCCCAGGCTGGTGAACAGCTGCCGTGCCGGGGGGTAGCCGGGGTTCTCCACCGCGACCCGGTCGCCCGGGCGCAGCAGCACCCGGGCCGCGAGGTGCACCGCCTGCTGCGCCCCGTTGGTGACGAGGACCTCGGCCGCCCCTGCCTCCAGGCCCCTGGACCGCCGCAGCCGCGCCGCGATGGACGCCCGCAGGTCGGCGTTCCCGCGCGGGTCGTCGTAGACCAGGAGCCGGGGCGGCATCGCGGCCGTCTCCTCGGTGAGGAGGCGCAGCCAGGTGTCCGTCGGGAAGAGGCGCGTGTCCGGCACCCCGGCGCGGAAGTCGTGGGCCGGGGTCGCGTTGAGCCGGGAGGGCGGTCTCGGAAGGTCCGCCCAGAATCCGAGCGGCGCCACCGGCTCTCCGGCCCGGTGTTCCCCCCGTGCGCCGGTGCGAATTCGCGCCGGCGCGCCGTTCCGGCATTCCAGGACTCCTTCGGCACCCATCCACGCGTAGGCCGTGCCGACCGATTCCTCGGGGACGGTCAGCCGCCGGGCCAGCTCTCCGGCCGGCGGCAGGGAATCACCGTTCCGCAAACCGCCCGCCATGACGGCGCTTCGGATCTGCCGGTAGATCTGGTGGGGCCAGGACAGTGGACTTTCTTGATCGAGAGAGATCTCCAGCATTCGTGTGCATCCCCCGTCGGCCATGGGCCCCTGATCGTGCGATCACGCTGAAGGATTCATTCGTGAGAAGGCGCTCGCCGCAACGGTTCGTCCCACCGGGGCGGATCTCACCCGAATGATGGTAGGCACCGGTCCGATCGTTAGCCAAGCCCCTTGGCCGTGCCGGTCCCTTTGCCGGATCCGGACCGGCCCCGGAGTCCGGAAGCACTTTCCACCTGCGGCTACCCGTTCGGTGCCGTTCCCCGGCCGCCCCCGTGATGTGACGCACATCACTCCGGGGTCCACCGGCCGTACGGCCCCGGGTGGTGGCCGCATGTGGCAGATCCCAGTCATTGCGGCCGAATCCGGCCGGGCGAAAGGATCGGTACATCACCCCGACACCCGCCCCGGCGCCCGGGCTTCGCCGTGCCCGCGGCGCGGCACCGGCCGGCGCCCCCCGGAGGAGAACCGTGTCCCGCACGAAGGTCGTCCCGATCCCGGCCATGGGCCGGCACAGCATCAACGCCTACCTGCTGCTCGGCCGCCGCCCCGTCATCGTCGACGCCGGGATCCCCGGCAGCGGCCGGCGGATCCACGAGCGGATCACCGCCCACGGCGTCGATCCCGCCGACGTCTCACTGATCGTCATCACCCACGGCCACATCGACCACTTCGGCTCCGCCGCCGAGCTGCACCGGCTCACCGGCGCGCCCCTCGCCGGACACGTCGCCGACCTCGGGCCGTACCGCTCGGGCCGGGTCCGCGAGCCCTACCTGCCCACCGGGCCGATGGGCCGGCTGATTGCCCGGAACCCGAACCTGCACGTCCGGGCCGAGCCGTTCGAACCCGCGGTGCTCGTCCACGGCGAGACGAGCCTGGAGGACTTCGGCCTCGCGGCGCGCATCATGCCCACCCCCGGGCACACCGCCGGATCGATCTCGGTCCTCACCGACGACGGCGACCTCGTCGCCGGCGACCTGATCGCGGGCTCCTTCATGGCCTCGTCCCCGGCAAGCCCGCCAACCCGCCCTTCCACGACGATCCGCGGCAGAACCTCGCCAGCCTCCGCGAGATGCTCGCCCTCGGCCCCACCGCCCTCCACGTCGGCCACGGCGGCGCGCTGGACCCCGGCCGGGTACGGCGGTGGGACGCCACGACCCGCGCCAGCCCTCGGCCTCGATGACCCGGCGCAACCAGCACACTCAGGTGAGCCACCAACTGCGGCCAAACTTGATAACCGGCCGCGGCAACCACGTCGTCACCGTCGCGGAGGACGAATGCGGGAGAGGTGATGTCCTCCAAGCCGCTTTCGCCGGCATCCTCTTCACCAGCACGGGCCAGGAGTGCGGCCAGCTCATCGTCGCCGCACACCGCCTCCTCGACAGCGGCGCCTTGCGCAGGCAGGAAGTCGGCGCGGTCGAGATAGAAGAGAGACGCAGGACCACGTACATCGAGGACGGGCAGCACCTCACGCAAGCGGTCCTCGTCAACGAGTTCGTGACCGGACAGCTTGCTTGAAGCGCCGACCATCAGCGGGGCGACCTGCACGCTCGGCACGGTGATGATGCTGGCGCCGCCCAGGACGACGATCCCTGTCCACAACGGCGGACACAACTGCGAGCGAGGAGAGACCACGACGTTCGCTCCGTCCAAGGAGGAGAACTCCACTGGTTTCACCGCCAGCTGTGTCCAGAGCTCCCGGGCCCGGTCAAGCAAGAGATCGCTAGCCATGACCGTATCGTGTCGGGTCCCACGCTCCTGGACGACTGATTTACAACGAGGCACCAGGCGCCCTCGCACCACGCTTCCGCTCGCGGCACCACGAACCCCACGAAGCGACAACAACCCCGACTCCCCGTCGCGGACATGTAGTCTATGAGTCGTCGCAGTTCAGAGCCGGTTCACAAGCTCCTGCGGTCGGTAAAGTCGACGAGATCCACCGTCTCAACCCGCGCACCAGCACGGGGGCGGAGGCGGCCGACTTCCTCAAGGACCTCACGGAGCGGATCTCGGCGACGTTCGTGTACGCGGGCATCGACGTCGCCGACACCCCGCTGTTCTCCGGGGTGCGCGGCGCGCAGTTGGCCGGACGTACCTCACTGATCGACTGCGACCCCCTGCCCGCCCGCATCGGCGACCAGACCCCCTTCCGCTCCACCGTCGCCGCGTTCGAGAACGCCCTCGACCTCACCGCACACCGCCCCGGATCCCTACGCCGGCTCGTCCCCTACCTCCACCAGCGCACCGCCGGGCGGATCAGCAGCCTCTCCCGCCTCATCCGCCAGGCCGCGATCACCGCGATCCTCGACGGCACCGAGAAAATCACCAAGACCTCACTGGACGCCATCACCCTCGACCACCTCGCCGAACACCACCACCGACCAGTCCGGCCCGCAGCAAGGCGACGGTGAACGCCCTCCCCCCACCCGCAGCCACCACCAGGCCAGAGGCGGACGGCAGCCCCGCCCCCAGGCACCTGGCGCAGCACTCCCCGGGCGGTCCGCCAGCCACCCCCGGACCCGGTCCGGTGGCCGTGCCCGGCATCCGGCCGCTCCCGGGCTTCCTCACACCGGCTCCCACTCTCCTGGACATCCGGCCGCTGCCCGCCGAAAGCACCACCTCCCGGCTGCAGCGCCTCGCCGACGCCCACCACCTGGCGCCCGCACACCTGCTGGACGGCCTCGCCATCACCACGAGCGGCCGCCCCAGCCGCACACCCGCAGGCAGCGAACTCCACCTCGACCGCACGGCGCAGCACCGCCTGGCCGCGTTCACCCGCCTCCCCCACCACCACCTCGCCCTCGCCCTGCCCCACCTCGGTACTACCTCCCCCGCGGAGCCCGGCCTCGTGCTTGCGGGCCACGCCGGCGGCCACGCCTGGTGGCACAGGCTCGACCCCCGACACGCACCGCTGCGGGCCTGCCCCACATGCACGCTGCGCCGCACAGCCGGTACCACCAACCACGCCCTCGCCTACCTGCCCGACCACGCCAGACTCTGCCCCCGCCACCACCACTGGGCCGCCGGCCCCCACCACAGCCTCAGTACTGCATCGCTCCCCGAACTCGACACCGCGTACAGATCCCATCAGCGCCTGCAGCACCGGACCGACGCCGCGGACGCGTGGACCTGGGCCGCCGCGATCACCACCCGCTGGCACGACCACTCCACCCACACCGCCCTGACCGCCCGCTGGCGCCGCCGCCGGTACCTCCTCCAGCACGCCAACCCCGACGTACAGCCCGTGCACCGGCTCCTGGACACTCCTGGCCCGAGACGCCGTCACCTACCCCGAAACCGTCACCCTCGCCCGCACCCTGGCCACCACCCCACCCTTCCCGGCCCCCCGCCACGGCAGAGCGGACCCTCGCGTGCATGCCTTCCTCGACCACACCGCCCGCGCGCTCGGCCTGCCCCACCTCACCCCGCTGCCCGGCAACCTCCTCACCACCTGGACCCACCACCACACCCGAAACCGCTGAACACCCAGGCCGGCCCGGCTGCAGCCATCCCCGCCCCCAGCGCATACAGGGCTCTCAACCAAACAGCGGGAAACCCCACCCTTTCTCACGCTATCCGCAAGTACTCAATCAACCACCAAAACCAGCAGGTCAAACAACCCTGACCGCCAGCCAGCAACACCCCCGAGAACCGGCCCCCACCCCCGAACACCACCCCACCACCGCCTGGCGCTTCTCAACCAACCCATCAACCCCAAACCCAAAAACACGACCGCTCAGCCGAACACCGACCCGCCACACCAACCATGATCACCGGGCGCAGACACCGGGACACACCGGCGAGCAGCCGAGGAACCAGCACCGGGCAGGGAACAGCAGCGGGCGGGGAGCGGCGGCAGGCGGTCGTAACGTTACGTTTCGCACTATCTTGCTGCACCGATCCACCGGCGCAGCACTCTCCGGGAACAGCGGGCGGCAGGCACCGGAGAGCAGCGGCCTGCAGCACCTGCCGCAGGTGCCGGTGCGCGGCAGGCGAAGGCCGGCCCCGGCATCGGCCACGACGACGACGGGCGCATCGGCCGGGACAGCAGCGGGCGCCCGGGGGCCACCGAATCACCCACCGGACACCACCGGCACCCGCGTCAGCCAGGCTCCTGGGGCCGCCAGGGCCGGCGTGAACCTTTGGGCCTCGGGGGCCCGTTCGACTGAGTGGTTGGGCGGTGCGTCCGGCCCGGTGCCGTGAGGCCGGGCCGGACAGGAGACACGCCGGCCGTCGGTGTGGAGTGGCGACGTGTCGGGTGATGAAGCCCCTCACCGGAGTCCTGGTCCGCGCCATCCGGAACGAGACGTCCAGAAAGGGAATCCATGAGGACAAGAATCCCCAAGGCTGTACCGGCCGTGCTGCTGGCTACGGGTGTGTTTGTCATGGTCGCCGCCGCTCCCTCATCAGCAGCGGACTTCAAGGGCAGAGCGTCGTACTACACCCCCGGTCTGGGGGCGTGCGGCTGGGTGTCCAACCCAAACCAGGACGTCGTCTCGTTGAACTCCGCGATGTTCGGCGGCGGGTACCCGGGTCCCAACTGCGGACGGAAGATCAACGTTACGTATGGCAAGAAATCGGTGACCGTGACCGTGGTCGATGAAGCCCCGGGCGAGCCGATGTACGGCATCAGCCTGACGGAAGGGGCGTTCCAGAAACTCGCTTCCCTCGACACGGGCGTGATCCAGGTGAAGTGGCACTGGGTCGACTCCAAGCCCGATCCGCAGACCACGACCCCGAGGTGGAAGCCCAAGCCCGATCCGGGGCCTTCCACCCCGGTGCGGCCCGGGACCCGGGCGCAGCTCACTGCCGCACAGCCTGCCCCCCAGCCACAGCCCGACACCGCACGGACTTCACCCCACCCGCGTTGAGCTGCACACCAGGTCGACCGTGGTCACCTGGTCCGCCGTCCCCGGGGCACTACGGCCCCGGGGACGGCGGGCGGATGCGGCCCGGGACTCGGCTACCGGGGGCGGGTGAGTCGGGTGGTGCGGGCTGCTCGGTAGGCGGCGACGGCGTCGGGCGACGGGCCGGGCGACGGCTGCCAGGCTCCGGTCAGCCCGCCGACATACGGGTGCCACCGGCTGTCGGGCCCCAGGCGTAGCTGTACACCGGTGTGCTCGCTGGTGATGTGGTTGCCGTCCGCCTGGATGGATCCGCGGGCGGTGTGACAGTGACAGATACGACGGCCCCAGTCTGCGCCGCCCCCGCTGCCGGCAGCGACTTCCCAACCCGGCCCGCCGGAGTTCGCGGACAAGGGGCATGCGGCTGCGCTCGAGCAGCTCGCTGCGGCTGCTGGCAACCCGGGCCGGGAGGACAAAGCCCGACAGCGAAGCGAGGCGGCGGATATGCTGCTCGGTGCCGAGCAGGCGGAGCAACTGAAGCAGCGGCTGCTGGAGGCTGGCCGACGGCTGCACGACGACCGTGTCGCCGACCCCACCTGACCCACAGCACCTGGCCTTGGCCCGTTCTCCCGAGCGGGAAGACGGGCCAGGTGCATAGCCGGGTACGGCACGGCCGCTCAGACGTACAGGTAGCGGTCCACCAGGCGCAGCAGTGCCTGGGTGTTCAGGAGTGCGGCGAAGGCGAACTCGGTGCGGTAGGTGTGGGCGGACGCCTTGTGCGCGCTCAGGTGCCGATTGAACGTGTGCTGGCGGTCGACGCCGTTCAGGAAGACGTTCTTCATCGCGGTGACCAGGAGGATGGCCGACAGCCTTCGCAGCTGGGAGCTGCCGGTGTAGGCGCCGAGGACCCCGATGATCACTTTGTGGCTGCCGGTGTTCGGGTCGGCCGGGAAAGTGCCCTGGGGGAAGTAGCTGCGCAGCCAGGCCCGGCCGTGGGCGGCCATGAGGGTGTCCAGCACGTTGCCCAGCAGGGCCTGCGCCGGTGCGTCGTGGCCGTCGCGGATGCAGGCAGCGGCCTGGAGGGTGAGCGTCCGCAGATCGAGCAGGTCGGGGTGGTCGACCTCCTCCAGGCTGGCTTCGACGTCCTCGACCAGCTCCAGGCGGTGGTCGGCCAGGTACTGCCGCCGAGCCGCCGTGCTGGGCAGGGCAAGGAGCGCGTCGACGATCTCCGCACGCGGTGCCCAGGCCAGGCAGATGCCGTCCTTCGCGGCGACGCGCAGCAGCCACGTCCACTGCTTGGCGTCGAGGCCGGTCAGGTTGTCCGGCAGCCAGTCCTTGATCAGCTCGCGGACGCCGGCGAACCCGGCGAACAGGTCCTTGGCGACGGTGCGGCTGATCTCTTCGGCGATCCGGTTCAGCGGCGAGGAGTACGAGGCCGCGAAGTCGTTCTGGATCAGCCGCAACGAATCGTTGAGGAGGCCGGCCCGCACCTGGGCGGCCGCGCCGACAACCCCCAGCACGTCCTGCAGCGCAGAGCTCTGCCCCGCGGTGAAGGTGGCCATCGCCTCCCGCAGACCCCTGGACAGTACCGGCAGACCGGTGAGCGAAGCGGTCAGGTCGGGACCCCGGAACGTCAGTTGCGCGCTGAGACCGGAGGCCGCGAAGTTGTTCTCGAACAGCCGCAACGAATCGTTGAGGAGGCCGGCCCGCACCTGGGCGGCCGCGCCGACAACCCCCAGCACGTCCTGCAGCGCAGAGCTCTGCCCCGCGGTGAAACCGGCCATCGCCTCCCGCAGGCTGTCGAACAGCGCCAGCGGCCGGACGATCGAGGCGGTCAGGGCGGTGTCGATGAGGTTCAGCCTCGGCTTCACCACGGCGTTCACCGCCGCCACGATCCGGGCGTTCTGCTGGGCCCCGATCGACGCCATGGCGTCGATCAGAGGCTGGTTCACGATCCGGTTTGATGCCAGCCAGCTGCGCCCGCAGAGGACCCAGCGGGTCGTAGTCCCGGGGCAGCAGCTGAATAATCCTCACCTGGCCGGCCGCCGCCTCCGCGACTGCGGTTTCCCCGTCGTCCCGCACTTCGGGTTCGCTGGTCTGCTGCTCCGGATCCTTCATAGACGTCAGCATCCCGCACCCGGCCAACACCGCTCCCGGATTTTCCAGGGGCACCGGGGCTCAACACCGGCTGCGGAGCCGCTGACGGCAGCGCCGCAGAGGTGACCACCACGTCGGGAAGGCCGAGACGGAGCCAGGGCCGGGCGCCAGGCAGTGCCGCCCCGACCCCCGCCCCCACCGCGAGCGGCCGGCACCAGCCGGACGCGAGAGGAGAAGGCCCGCCGCCCGGGCCACCAGGCCGCGGCCGCCGAGCAGGCCGCCCTGCGCTACGGGCGCGGCCACCTCCTCGACCTCGGCCGGGTGCACACCGCGTTCGTCGCCGACGCCCGCGCCCGCGGCGAGGGCTGCGGGCCGCTCCCCGCCCCCGAGCACCCCGCCGGTCCGGCCGGGGACATGTACCGGCCCGCCGCCGAGCTCGCCTACACCGCGACCACCACCGGTGGCCGGCGGCGGCTGCGGGCGTTCATCGAGCGCCACCGCCCCGGGGCCGGAGACGAGCAGACCGCGGCGCAGCTGGCGGCCTGTGCCCGGGTATGGGAGCAGGCGGGCGACGACGGGTCGGGACGGGCGTGGGAGCGGCACTGGAGGGCGTTTCCGCGGCTGCTGGTGGTCCTGGCCGGCACCCCGGCCGCCGCCATCGATGCGGCGGTGGCGGACCTGCGCCTGGCCGCCGAGGAGAACCCGGCCGTCGCCGACCTGCTCACCGCCGTCCCCGATCTGCGTCTCCATCACCCGGATCCGGGCGGAAGCGGCCGGCTGGCCGATGCCGACCTCCCTGAGCTGCCGAGCCAGGCGAAGGCGATGCTGGCGTCGAGGTCGGCGGCGTACCGCACCAGGCAGTCGTACAGCCGGGCGGTGGTCTCCAGGTCCAGCCGCACCTCGCCCCGCACCCGCCACAGCCTGAAGGTCTCGGCGGTGTGGCGCAGCAGGGCGGTCGCGAGGGTGGCCGGGGTCAGGCCCGGCCGGCGGCGTCGAGGAGGCGGGGCGGGAGGTAGGGCGAGCGGACCCGCACGGCCCAGCCGCGGGTGCGGCGGGCGTGGCAGGCGAGGGCGAGGACATCGAGGCTGAGCGGGGCGCCGGTGTCGGTGCCGCGGTCGGCGACACCGTGGTGGTCGCGGTGGGCCTCCAGGGCGTCCAGCAGGGCGAGGTCGAAGCTGGTCGCGTCGCCCCCGAGGAGCTGCGAGAGGAGGACGGCCGGGGCCGGGAGGTAGCCCTCCCGGATGCGCTCCGCCTCCTTCAGGGCCAGCTCGGTGGCCGGGATCGGGTCGGCGCCGCGGAGGTGGTCGTGCAGGGCGGTGCGGTAGGACGCGAACGGGGAGCGGTCCTCGGCGGCGATCGTGGGGCCGGCCAGGACGATCGGTTCGAGGTCCTCGGGGGTGCCGGTGATCAGGGCGTAGGAGAGGGCCGTCTGCCAGAAGGCCGGGCCGAAGTCCCGGTCCCGGCGGGCGGGGAAGCGCAGGCTGCGACCGTCGATCGTCGCCTCGGCCTCGGTGCCCGGCTCGGCGAGGGCGGCCCGGAACGCGGCGGCTCCCAGCTGGGAGCCGAGCCGCAGGGTGGCGGTCACGGCGTCGGTGGCGTCGTCGGACTCCGAGGCGCGCGCCGCGAGGAGGTAGGTCTGGTAGCGCAGGGCGCCCGTGAGCTCCCACGCGTCCAGCGGCTCGCCCTCCTTCGGCGTGACGGCCTCCAGGGTGCGCCGCTCGAACCGCGCCTCGCTCTCCGGGCTGTACGGGCGGGCCGGGCTGGGCCGGTCGAGGTGGACGGGCCCGGCGGCGAGCGCGGCCACGGCGTCGGGGCGCGGGTCGCGGCCGAAGGCGTGGACCCGCGCCCTGGGCGTCTCGAAGCCGGTGACCAGGGCGTGCGGGAGGTAGTCGCTGTCGACCCCCGGGGACCATCCGTAGGTGCGGTACGCGAGGGCGGCGAGGGCGATCGGGAGCAGCGGCAGGAGGCTCGCCGGGCCGGTGCCGTGCGGTCCGTCCTCGAGCAGGGCGAGCAGGGCGGCGTCGAAGGCCGCGCGGTCCCCGTCTGTGAGGGCGCACAGGGCGCGCACGCCGGGCTGCAGTCCGGCGGCGGGGCCGGTGCTGCCGGCCGGGACGCCGTCGTCCTCGTAGAAGTGGGCCAGGAGGCCGTCGACGAGCTCGAGGGTGGGCGTGGCCGGCTCGTCGGCCATCAGCTGCCGGGCCCAGCAGAAGGCCTCGCCGTGAGGGGAGACCTGGTCGGCGACGATGGCGAGGCAGAACGCGTCGAGCCACTCGCGGGCGCTGACCCGGTGGCGGGGGTCGCGTTCCTGTCCGTGCTCGCGGTCGTAGCTCATCCCGAAGTTCGGGTAGTCGAGGAAGACGTGGAAGCTGTCGACCGGGTAGTAGGCGGCGAAGGAGACGGCGCCGGCGGCGGCCGCGGTGGCGTCCCGGAGGACGGCCCTGGCCTCGGCGGTGTGCAGGTCGGGCCGGGTGGTGGAGAGGGCCCCGAGGTAGTCGAGGAAGGAGTCGGCGATCAGCTGCCACTCGGTGGTGGTCATCAGACCGGCGCGGGAGTAGGAGTGGACCTGCCTCCCGATCCGGTTCACGAAATCCTCGCGGGCTTGCGCCACCCGCGTCCCGTCCACCTGGTGACGTTCGATCCGCACAGTCCTGCCCCCTTGATCATCGGCTGCCCCCAGCCTAGGCAGCGGGTCGGACACTGGGGTCGGAGGGGCCGCCGGGAGCGGTTCCGGCGAGTGACCAACACGGGGAGCGAAACCGCGGAGCAGGGTTGGGACGGACCCTTCCACCGCGTCCGAACGTCGACCACGCCGTGGTCGCCGCGCTGTACCAGTTCCGGATGGCCACGGCCGAGCAGCTGCGCGTCCTGCACACACCCCCGACAGCCAGCCGGAGCTGATGCGCCGCCGGCTGCGACGGCTACGCAAGGAGAGCCTGGTCGAGGACGTCTTCCTCCCGCAGGCCGGGAAGCTGCGGGCCTGGTACCTGACCGAGCGGGGCGCGCGGATCGCCGCCCGCTTCCGCGAGATGGCGTGGCCTCCCCGCCGCTGCCCGAGGACGATACCGAGGCGAGGCTGCGGGTCGGGCACATCCTCGCCGTCACCCGCACCCAGGCCGCGTTCGTAGCCGGCGCCCGGAAGGTGGGGGACGAGTGCCAGCCGGTGGACTTCCTGCCCGAGGTCTACCACCGCTACGGCGAAGGCCCAGGCGGCGCCGTCATCCCCGACGGCCTGCTGCACCGCCGCGGGCGGCCGAAGGCTGTGCCGGGCGTTCGTCGAGGTCGACCGCGGCACCATGGCCAGCGAGAAGCTCGCCGCCAAGCTGATCGGCTACGCCCGCTTCCGCGACCACCACCCGGGTCCCCGCCCATCTGCGGCGCACCGCCGGCGCGCAGAGCATCCTGCCGGCCTGGCAGCAGCACTACGTGGTCTTCCCGCGGCTGCTGTTCGTCCTCGCCGACACCGGCGAGCGTGCCGCCCGGCAGCGCATCCGCGACCTCCAGAGCATCGCGGACGCCCACCCCTTGGTCGCCCGGATGCTGATGACTGTGAAGGCCGGCGCCGCCCGCCTGGACGACCTGGAGCAGCACGGCACCAGCGCGGCCGTCTGGCGCACCCTCACCGACCACACGCTGCCCCTATGCGGGGCCTGGCAGCTGTAGGACGCAGCGGGCAGGCCGGGGCGGGGCGGCATCAAGGTGTTCTGCCCTGGCATCGAGGTGTGGGGGTGGTCAGCGGGCGCTGCCGAGGTCGCGGTCGGCGTCGGACCCCTTGAGCATCAGGGTGGTCTCCTCGATGCGCTGGAAGCGGCCGTCGCGGGCGAGGTCGGCGAACACGTAGACCTCCATGCTCACGGTCGAGCCGTCCTTCTTCGTGATGTGGCAGGTGTGCCGGTCGGCGTAGCTGCCGCCGTCGTAGAGCTCTTCGTGGACCTCGACCTCGCCGTCCGCGACGAGCGTGCGCAGGTGGGCGATGTGGGCGAGGAACTGGGCGCGGTCGGCCCACTCGCCGTCGGTTCGCTGGCGGTACTGAACTTGATTGCGTGATGTCGGCTGTTGCTGAGCTCAGCCGTCCATGATCAGTCCGGTCTCGGTGAGGCAGGCGTCGATCAGATGGGCT